>DAOVMD010000399.1 GCA_030630935.1 Candidatus Mcinerneyibacteriota bacterium
ACAGCTGATAAGTATATTGATTATATTAAAAATCAATTGGAGAATACCGGCTTCAAAGACGTTTCAATTTCATATTATGGTGGTGAACCGACAATAAATATGGAAGTCTTAATATATCTCCATTCTAAGCTGATTACATTATTTCGTGAAAAGGAAATAAAATTCAGTTTTACAATGATCACAAATGGTTATTTATTAGATCAGTTTATCCAACAAATTAATCCTCTTGAAATTAATACTTATGTTATTACATTAGACGGAAGTAAAGATATACACAATGCAAAAAGGAAATTAAAAAACGGTACCGGCACTTTTAATAAAATAATAGATAACATCAACCTATTACCCGATAAATCTGTTTCATTGAACATAAACTTATTCAATGATGATTCAATAAATGATGTGAAAAAATTATTAGCTCTTCTGGATGGGAACAGACTTGAGAGGGTAATTAGGGAGATCCATTTCAAACCAATAATCAGTACAGGTACAAATTGTGATTACCCGGGAATCTTATCATTTTCTGATATGAACTATGAGTTAATCCTGAAATGCAATGAAGAAGGCCTGAAAAATGGTTTTGGAGTTAAAGACTATTTAAACATTGGCCCCTGTGAGTATCTCTATAAACATTCTTATACTTTTGATGTAAACGGTGATATTTTCAGGTGCCCTGCAATGATTGAATTTCCCGAGTTGAAATTGGGAAATATCGAAAATTTTCCGGATTATCCTGAAAATGATAATTCTTATGTGTTAGAAAATAAAGAGTGCTGCGATTGTAAATTCCTGCCTAATTGCTACGCAGGCTGTAGATATGGTGCATATTCAAAACATAAAAATCTAAATAAGATGAATTGTGAAAAAGAATATTTCCAGGATTTTGGAATAGAAATACTTAAGTTACCCTTTAAATTTCAATTAAAAGGAGGTGATTAAAATGGGTAGTAGTTATTATGATGATTTAGTTATACTCGGAGGAGCAGATGGAGGACTGGCTGCTGGTCCACCACTACCGCCACCGCCACCGCCACCATGCCATGGCTTGATAATTTGTTGATGTTAATTCGAAAGTTCAAAGAAGCAGAAATATTTTTTCGCTTCTTTGAACTTTCTCTTGATTTAACATTAAAATTATGTTATCATTTCTTTGTGAAAATAAAAATTGTTTTTATATGCTTAATACTTATTATCTTTTTTCCTTTTTCAAGTGCAGAGAAAACACTAAACATCGGAATTCTTGGAAAAATCACTCATGAGGATAATTTATTAACCGATGAAGGGAATTATGCTTTACTAACTAAATTTATTTTTAATTATACATTTCGTAAAACTATTAAGGGAAATTTAATTTTAGATACGTACAAAGAAATCAATGAAACAACTAATGAATATAATATTTTACTCACCGAAAGCATTGAATTCTGGGATTGTTCAAAATTGAATACAAATTTTATAAAAGAAGATTTAATAAACAAAGGATATTTTAAATCAGATGAAATTAACATTAAAGGACCTAGTAAAATCACCATAATCCCGAAGAATAAATATTCATATACAATCACTTTCCTTTCTACTAGATTGATTAAATATGATAGAACCAGATATAAAGATTCTATTACAATCAAGGATGAATTTCAGGGAACCGGACCATTCAAGATTAAAGAATATAATGATGCATATATTATTTTAGAAAAGAATAAAAATTATTTCAAAGGTGAACCGAAAGTTGATTATATTAAAATTATTTTTTTTAATAGTTACTATGAGCAATTTTCCGCATTAATGTCAGGAGATATTGATTTAATTTTTATGGCTGATTATTCTCAGGTTAAGTGGTTAAAAGGTAATAAAGATTTTAATGTTATCGAAAAATTCTTTCCGTTTTATATCACACTGCTTTTTAACTTCAAAGCAAATCACCCGTTAAACCTAAAACAAAGGCAATTCCTATCTGCATTATTCTCACAAGAAGAACTTAAATATAAATTTAAGGAGTTTTATAATAAACCTGCAATCGGTCCTTTATACCCAGACTCCGAAGTTTATAAAAAATATTTCCAATATAATGTTAAGGTTCAAGAACAAATTCACATTCCAATAAAAGATTTCCCTGAGTTAAATATTTTATACCTTGAAGATATTCCCATCTTGAGAAAGGCAGCATTTTATATTCAGGATAAATTTATCAGGCAGGGAATTCCTGTAAAGTTCACGCCAAAAAAATTAATCGAACTTGATCTAAGTAAACTTTCAGATTATAATTTATTTTTAACAACATTCCGTGCTCCCAATAACCTATCCTATAATTACTTAAAATATGGTAAGGAAGGAGTTTATAATTATACCGGGTATAATAACCAAAAAGCAGAAGATATTATAATTAGAAGTTATACAGAATTTGATAAAGCTAAAATTTTTAAATTAGAAGAAGATTTTTATTTAGAAATAATGAAAGATTATCCTGAGATCTTTTTATTCTATCCAAAAGAGATATTTATCATTTCAAATAAAGTAAAATTAAATAGTGAACCGGATATTTTCTTATTTAATTCACATCTCTGGGAGAAGAGCAAATGAAGATTACAAAAAAGTTTATTATTTATCTAATAGTATTTTCCCTATTACCAATTATCGTTCTTGGCCTGATTTCTATTTACTTCTCGAGAGATGTAAATCTCCGTGAGTTCCGGAATAATTCAGACCTGATATTGGTTGAGTTATCGAATGAAATCCAGGAATATATTAATCATAACAAAAATATCTTAACCTCAATAACCATATCAATGCTTGAATCTAAGAATCTTGAATCCGAACTTCAAAAAGAACAGGCATTATTAAGAAGGTATATATTCGATTATGATACATTTCTCGAGCTTTATATATTTGATGAAAATCTTAAACCTCTAACAAGTTCAAATGAAGATTTCACACATTCAGAAAAATTAATTGAAGAGTTAAGGAAGTTTGGTTCGCAAGATAAATATATCCCTGAGATTTATTTTACTGAAGAAGGGCTTCCTTTTTATTATGATTTTGAATATGGCTTCCTATCAAATGGAGAAAAGTACATTGTCGGCGGTAAGATTTCTCTTATCAGTATCTGGACTTATCTGCATACGAAAAAGATTGGGAAGGAAGGTCTTGTATTCCTTTTAGATAAAGATAATACTTTGATTGCTCATCCTAAAATCCAAAAAGTATTTCAGCAAGAAAAGTTCCCGGGGGAATTAACCGATTCCAATTACTTCTATTATAGAAATTTCGATAATATAAAATGTATCGGTCTCACTAGAAGAATTCATTCAAACCATATAAGACTGGTTCTGGAAAGGCCGGCTGCCGAAGTATTTACAACCTCAAGAAGAATCACAT
>DAOVMD010000246.1 GCA_030630935.1 Candidatus Mcinerneyibacteriota bacterium
CGGGATCTCCTCTCTCTGATCGTCGACCTGCTTTATATATTTCTTTTTTGTTTTTCTCTGCGTCCTCTGCGTCTGGAGTTTACCCCGTTTTTTCGGGGCGGTTAGAATTACATTCAATTGCATAATAAGTATCTTTCGCTCTAAAAATGTAAATCATAATTAAATTATTCATTACAAGTCTTGTAAAAGTTCCTGTCATTTTTTTTCTTTATTTTTCTTTGTATTGGCTTTCTTTCATAATGAGTGATTAATGGGACACTCTTGATAAATTTGGAAAATACATTTCTTTGGAGACAGATGAAAGTTTTATCAATAATGCTACTTATTTTTCATTAACAGAATGTCCCAAGTTTTTCTTTTTTGTTGTTTTATTTTTGTTTATCTTTGTTTTTTTGGGAGATGAACCGGTTGTTACTTAGCTAAAGCTTCCAATTCCGGTCTTATTAGCAGGTATATTTCTTTAGTTCTTGTAATTGCTTCAATTAAAAAATCAACCTGCTCTTCAGTATCGAGGATGAATTTAATATCTTCAGGTTCATTAAAAGGAGAAAGTAGTTCGGCAAGATTATCGAATAAAGTACCCATTTCATTTAAAGAATCTATAGGTGCAGATAGGAAATATCTTGAGGCACATTTTGCATTATGCGAAATAGTAGAACAAAATCTTGCTGTATTTATAGGTTGAATATCTATTGCTCTTTCATCGATCTGTTCCATCCATAATTGAAAGAATTCAGCTCCATACATATATCCGTCACAGAAAACAGGGCCTGAGTATCCAAGATATTTTAAAGCGTTCTTTCCAATAGATTTAATAATATCTTCATAAGAAATTTTAAACGATGATAAATCGGGAATTATAATTTGGAGGATCTTTTGAGTTTCAGTTCGTTTAATAAGACCCTCATGATTCATTACTTCTCCATAGAAGGAATCGGATGTCAGGATTTTTTCTACATAACCCCAAGCCGGTGTTGGAAATCCTTTCCACTTTGCAAATACCAGGATTGGGTAGTCAATGTCCTGGGGATACTTATGAACAAGCGGGAACTCATTATTTGTCAATGTAAGTCCAATGGTTACAGAAAGAAATTCAAGGATATCCATGGGAATATATTCCATTAACCAATAATCCGGTTTATTTTCAGTATCATAATTGAGACAGAATGGAAGGTTGGCTAAACAGATTAAAAAATCATTATGTATATGTATTCCAAAATTCCTAAATGCCATTCTTAAAAAATACGTAAATGAAGAATTGCCTATCTCTTCAACATTATTATTTGAATAATCGGTCATAGGTTTTTGTTGCCCCTTTATCTGAGTAATCAATTATTGTAGCTTCAAATGAGCCGACAACAACTTTACTGCTCATTTTCACAGGGATATGCCTTTTATCTTTTGTCATCCAAATCCTTAATTCCCCCTTTGCACGGAATACTCCACTACTAAATTTTAATCTTGGAATAACCAAATATGTTTCAACTTTCCCTATTTTTGTTTTTAAAGTTTCACCTTCATAAATCTCAATAATTAATTTATAGTTCTTTGCTCCGGAGGTAGTATCAACTTCAATTTTCATTCCTGGAGAAATATTTTGAGTTCTGACATAATATAAAGCAGTTAATACATCCATTGCATTTGGTGCAATGCCGAATATAGTATCCTTATATTTCCCGGTTAAGGTTTCAGTATTATAATAAGTCGTTCTGGTTTTCTTTTTCCCCGCCTCATTTGAATTTTCTTTATATTTAAGAGATGCGAAACTATCCACATCAAAAAAGGATTCATAAGAATTCCTTACAGAGTAAGTAAAGTCGAAGAACTTAGTTGTTCTTGCTTCTGAAACACAATGAAAAACCTTATGTCCGCGAAGATTATGAATTTCAGGAATTGTCATTGTAGAATATCCCGCCTTTATCGGACCATATTTAATCTGGTATATGATATATTCCTTCTCTTTGAATGCCTTATTTTCCACAAGCCTTAGTTCAGATTCAAAATATTTGAGATATAACTTCCCAACAACTGAGCCATAACTCATTTCACTTAAAAGGAAGATATCTCGGTCATTTAGTTTTGCACCTGCGATCCTAAGAGGTTTCTCATGGCTTTCGGAATTTATAATTATTTTGAAATTATCATAGATAATGGTATTAGTAACATTATCTTCATTATCAATATCGCTTTCAAGCCTGTATTCATGAAGGTTTATTCCTTTTTTCTCAGCAAGGTAATTATGGAGAGTTGTGCATCTATCACGCCATTGTCCCCAATGCCCATCATAAAGAACTTCTTTAAAATAAGTTTGAAATTCTATTCCATATCTGATTACATAAGGATTATTATAAGCAAGACCTTCACAAAAAACTATCGCTGACTTTGATAAAGTTTTTCCAAAGGGATATCTGAGATTTATATCATATTGTTTATTCCAATATCCGACATCGTGCTTTCCCCAATTATTAAGGATAATTTTAACACCCTTTCGGAATTTATTTAGATCATCTTGGTTTATTAGAGATAATGCCAGGTAATACTTATATTGAAACTTTTCAGGATCTGATTTTGAAAGTTCTCTAAAGACTTTCTCAGATTTTTCATATTGCTTTTGTTTATAATGTTTTATTCCTGTTTCAAAATTTACTGCAGAAGTTAGAATGGTTGCAAGAATAATAAAGACGATAATTAATAAATATTTTTTCATTTAATTTCCTAATGTATTTTTTATCCAAGTGATTATTTCAGTCCAGAAAAAGAATTTCACAGACATTATTATAAAAAGAGCGATTACAGTTCTTAATGTACTCTTCTCTGACTTAAAAGCTTTTTTAAAATTATATTTCCCTGTCGAGGATCCCTTGCAATTGAATTTTGGAAGAAATCTGGGGACATGTTTTTGATATTCTAAGTATTCTTCTCCGAATTTTTTTATCAGCAAATCTTCTTCCCAGAGAACAATAGGGATATATTGAACAAAAAACATAATAAAGAATATTATTAAAAACCACCATTTTCCAGAAAGGCAGCTAAAACCAAGAGATAGAATAAAATTACCAATATATAAAGGATTACGTACACAATTGAAAGGACCACTTGTTACTAATTCATCTACTGAACCCTTTCTTGTCCTTGAAATTCCACCTATATAAGCAACTGCAACTACTCTGATTGTTTCACCAATTATTGTTAAACCAATTGCAATTGAAAACCAGATAAAATTAAAGTTTCCAACGTAGATTAAGAGCAGAATTAGTGGAATAGGTGTATAATCTCTATATCTAAAAAACCAATGTCCAATTTTTAATATTAAATTTTTCATAATCTCTTTATATTTTTAAAATGATAACAGATTTTTTATTAAATGTCAAGTAAAATATTAAACTTAACAAGCCGCTTTTGAAGAAGTGTTGAATAGTTCAAGTGTAAAGTAAAAATCAAATGAGTGAGGGTTTGATTAACATTCTTAACAAAACATAGAACAGATAGCAATAACGTTTTTTTCATTTAGTAATTAACTAAAATCAATGGTTCTATACACAGAAATATTGTTCTGAATTGAAGCATATAATGCATTAGGAAGAATAAATCTTTTCCCAGATAATGGTTCTAATCTACTCCTAATTAATCAAATATCATGGTTTTAAATACTTGACATCATTATTTATATATGTTATAATAATAAATAATGTAAAATATCAGGAGGAATACATAAACTATGGATGATATGCAAGAAAAAATCAATGAATATTTAAATGAACTTCAACATGATCCATCCTCAACTATATTTGCTAAATTAGCTGATGCGTACCGGAAGAATGGTGATTATGATCCTGCTTTAAAAGTTGTAGAAGAAGGTATTCAAAAGAATCCGGAATTTATCAAAGGCTGGATAGTCTGGGGAAAAATCCTTGCTGATTCCGGACGTAATGATGATGCAATTGATAAATTTAAGAAGGTTACGGAACTTAATTCCGATAATCTATCTGCATATTTATTCTTGGGTCGATTATACAAAAAAGTCAATAATCTTGAAAGTGCACTTGACTCATTTAACAAATCATTCAAACTTTCACCAGACGATGAAGATATTTTAGAAGAAATTGAAAATCTTAAAACTAAAATATCTGAACAAGGTTCTCCAAGTTCACCGGAACCGTCAACGGACGAAAAGATAGGTGAAGAATTTATTACACCGTCTATGGCAGAGGTCTTAGTTGAGAAGGGTGAATATGAAAAAGCCCTTGAAATTTATCAAAAAATACTAGCAACAAATCCGAATGATCAGAACATCACGAATAAGATTGTAGAGTTAGAAACAAAATTGAAATCATCAGAGGAACCTCCACAGGTTAGCTCTGAGCAAAAACCTGAAGCTGACTTTGACGATATTTTTGCTGAGGAACTAGCTGGTGAGTCTGTAACAGGCGATACAACAGGTTCAGAATTAGAAGACTTATTTGAAGATTCTCCCGAAAAAAAATCTGAAGAACCATTATTTTCTTCAACTGAAGAACTTTTTTCAATGGAACCTGAAACGAAAGAAGAAGTTCCACTTCCTACTGGTGAAGATATCTTTACATCAGCTACAGATGAAAAGCCTGAAGATAACCAACCCCCGAGTGGAGATGATATATTCGGAACTTCAGACCAGCCGTTAACTGTTCCAGAACCAGAGCCCGAAGGAAAAACCTCATCAGATGAGCTTTTTGATGAATTAAAAGCAGAAGACCAGTCAGTTTCTGAAACTAGCGAAGTTGATGATGCTTTAGATGATATATTCAGTGAACCAACTTCAGATGAGAAACCTAAAGAAGATATTTTTACTGAAGAAATCCAGACTGAGAAACCTGTTGCAACAGATGATGCAATTGTAGATGAGGATTTTGAGGATTTGTTTGGTGATACATCTACTGATGCTAAAGAAGAAGTAGCTTTAGAAATTACAGAGGATTCAAAACAAACACCTGAAGAGGATGTTAAAGAAGGAAGTTTTGAAGATATTTTTTCTGAAAGTTCAAAATCAGAAGAAACATTTGTTGAAGAAGAATCCACTTTAGAGAATAAATCCACAGAAGAACAATTTGAAGATATTTTTGGAGAGAAATTAGATCAGGAGGAGGCAGTTACTCCAGAAAAGGATATTTCAGGAGCACCCACAGAAGAACCTATCAAGGAAGAATCCACATCAGAAGAAGATATATTTGGTACCGTATCAGAAGAACCTGCTAAGGAAGAATCACCAACAGCAGAAGAAGATATCTTTGGTGCC
>DAOVMD010000386.1 GCA_030630935.1 Candidatus Mcinerneyibacteriota bacterium
AAAAATCTTTACATCATTAATAAATTCTTTTAAATCGTTTACGATTTTCTGTTCTCGGCTCTCTGCTATCTGTTCTCTGGAAAAGATACTGTTGTTTGCGAAAGCAAACAATGGAGCAAAGCGAAACTATCATTTCAAGTATTTATCAAACCACCTGAGAATATGTTTTAATCTTGCAATTCTTTTATCAGTCCGCCCTGTTCTAGAAAGTCCGTGTGGTTCTCCGGGGAACCGGATGAACTCAGTATCTACATCGAGGTATTTCAATGCGACATAAACTTGTTCACCCTGTTCAATATCACATCTAAGATCATTCTCACTATGAATTACCATAGTTGGTGTTTTTGCATTCTTGATATATTTCATTGGTGATTGACGCCAGTAATTCTCGAGAATTCCTGAACTCAACCATGGTGGTTTCCCTCCAAACTCTTCCTGAATCACCCAATTAAAATCGCTCGACCCCCACATACTGATTAGATTACTTACACTTCTCTGTGTGACCGCAGCATTAAACCTGTGAGTATGTCCAATTATCCAATTAGTCATGTATCCCCCATAACTTCCACCGGTAACACCCATTCGTTTCTTATCAATATAAGATTTTTTAGAAATATAATCTGTCCAGGTCATTATATCTTTATAGTCAACTGTACCCCAATTATTTGTAATTTCTTTAGAATGTTCCTCACCATAGCCTGTGCTGCCCCTTGGATTACAGAAATATACAACATACCCATTCGCTGCTAAAAAATAAAATTCATGCATGAATAAATTTCCATATTGAGTACGTGGTCCACCGTGAATTTCAAGGATTGACGGGTATTTTTTATTCTTCTTAAAACCCGGCGGCTTTAATATCCAGCCCTGGAGCTGTTTCCCTGAAGGCCCCTTAAACCAAACCTCTTCAAAAGTTCCTAAATCCTTCTTCTTAAATAATTCCATATTAAAACTTGTTAATTTTTTCTTAACTTTATGCTTCATATTCATTATATAAATTTGACCAAAATTCGTGTGGTCTGCAAATAGATAAGCAAGTTGATCCTGGTTCATGCTAAACGAATATGCAACGACAACTCCTTTTTCAGAAATGATATCAGTAATTCTCGATTTCCTTGTTTTTAATGAGATCTTCCGCAAAATTGAATTGCCATGATAACCATAGCTGAAATAAATTTCATCCCCGGTTAATGACCATTTTGCAGGAGCTGGTGGATATGAATTCAAATCATTAATCGTCCAGGAATCAATGTTTATATCATAATTCTTTGTTAAATTCTTTGCTTTCTTTGAGCTATCTGTAGGAACAATCCACAGACCGATATTTTTCCACCAGTTCGCTTTACCTTCCCTCCCGAAATATGCTATCCATTTCCCGTCAGGTGAAAAACTATAACCGAATTTTATACCTATCGGTATTTTAATCTTCTTAAACCTTCTGGTCTTAGGATTCATTAGAAATAAATCTATCAACTCTGGTTTAAAGTCAGGGTTATCGGAACGGTTTGAAGAGAATAAAATCCGGTTGCCGGTCGGTGACCAGATGGGTGAAGTCTCATCAAATTTATTCCCTGAAGTCAATTGCTTTGATTTTCCGGATTTTATACTGACTACCCAAATATGTTGGAATTCTTTCGAAACGAAACCGCCACCATCTTCCTTGAAAAAGACTCTTTCAAATTTTCGATATATCACTCCCAATTTCTTTTTCTGTTCATCTTTCTCAATTGTAATCTGCTCCTTATCCTTTTTCGAAAATCCGAACACTATCTTTTTTGAATCAGGAGACCAGTTGAAATCTCCAAACTTCCCGGTCTGTTTCGTTAATTGCTCTGCTTCCCCGCCATTAAGGGGTATAATAAAAATCTGGAACTGTTTCTCATCTCTTCTATTTGATAAGAACGCAATTGACCTGCCGTCCGGTGACCATTTCGGATTGATATCAACCTGGTCCCCAAATGTGAATTTTCTTACGGTACCATCAACGGTTGGAATAATCCAAATATTAGAATATTTCTTTTCGGTTTTTCTATCTACACGCTGGAGAGAAAATATTATATGCTTCCCATCCGGTGAAATTTGACAACCATTTAATACTTCATATTTATAAAGATCCTCTGCTGTAACTCTTTGCTTTTTCCTGACCATGAATTTCCTCCGATTTATTATATTATGAGACAGGTCAACTGGCGTGACTCTACATTAATTCTTTAAGTTTTATAACTTTTCCAGCACCGGTTTGGATGAATGTTTCTTGAAATATCTTTTTAAAATATTTAATCGCTTCTTTACCCGTGCAATGGGATGGTGCAACATACTTAATCTTTAATTCCTTAACTTTATTTATTACCGTTCTGAACTCCGACTCTTTCATATTGCACAGATGAAAACCTCCAACAACCAAAAATATATTTTCGGAAAATTTGGACTTGACTGATTCAATTATTTCTATTAAACCCTGATGTGCACAACCGGTTACGATGACTAAACCTTTGTCGGTTTTGAATAATAATGAATGCTCCTTCCTGTCACTCCCTGCTTCTCCGGTCGAGTAAGTACCTGAAAATATCTCGATTCCCTGTTTAATAGGAATAATTAATAATCGATCATAATCAGGATTCGCTTTGATAAATCCATTAAAAAAAGAATCGGGAATATAAACAGGTAAGTCTTTTCTTGTTTTTGCAACATGCGGAAATCCACCTGCATGATCATAATGACTATGTGATAAAATGACCAGATCAATCTTTGAAATATCAATACCTAATTTCTCAATGTTTCTCTTGAATATTTCCGGGTGCTGACCAGTGTCAAATAAGATGGTTTTCTCAAGTCCCTCAATCAAACAGGAAATTCCATGATCAGTTTCTAACCTGTCATCAAAAATATAATCATCATAAATGTTTGTTATTTTAATATCTTTCATAATTTTTATATTAACATATTTCAACTAAAATTTCAAGGGGAAAAAAATAGCTGCGCTTCGCTTGCAATGAAAAAGTAAAAATGAATAATTAATAATGAATAATAATTTTGCATTATTGATAACAATGCTTTTGGAACAAAACAATGTGTAGGTTATTAATTGTCTAATTTAGTTTTTAATAAAGTTAAAAAATCATTGCGATTCTTTTCACTTATGTCAGTTATATAAAACATTTTGATTTTGTTATTCTTTAGAAATATTTTTAAATGTCCTATTTTTTCATAAGAAATTTCAATTGATTCAATATCTTTAATCTCTATTAATCTTTTATGAGAAAATAATTCCATATTAATTATTTTTTCATCAGTAATTATTACAACAGGTATTAATATAAAATAAATAAAATTCATAAGCGTAAGAATTGCCATAATGAAGAAAGGAAATATTAGTAAAAATAAAAACAATAATTTTGATTCTCTATACCATTGATAAAAACCAGAAGCCCATAATATGAAAACACAAAAGAAAAATAATTGCACAAAAACACTATAAACTCTTGCCTTATACTTTTTGGTTTCCATTTCTTCAATACATAT
>DAOVMD010000390.1 GCA_030630935.1 Candidatus Mcinerneyibacteriota bacterium
GAATTATATCATGTTAAAAGATTAGTAAGCAAGTAAAAAGTTAACATTTCTATTTAGTAATTAATGTTAACATTTTCATATTGTAACATCAAATTAAAAAAATCTATTGACAAAAAAAAATATTAATGTTATAATCTCTTAAATTATTTTAAGGTCAAACTTTAAAAAGGAGGAAGAAATGGCCAAATCTTTCGCAGAATTTATGGAACAGGTGAAAGCTCGTGATCCAAATCAGACACACTTTCATCAGGCGGTTGATGAAGTAATCAGTTCAATTTGGGATTTTGCACAATCAAATAAAGATTATGTAAATGCAAAGATCCTTGATAGAATTGTTGAACCAGAAAGAGTTATTCTATTCAGAGTCAACTGGGTTGATGATAAAGGTGAAACTCATGTTAATCGCGGATACCGTGTTGAGATGAATAGTGCAATCGGACCTTATAAAGGCGGATTAAGATTTCATCCCACTGTTTACTTAGGTTTATTGAAATTCCTGGCATTTGAACAAGTTTTCAAGAATGCACTTACTACCCTCCCAATGGGTGGTGGAAAAGGTGGTTCGGACTTCAATCCAAAAGGAAAATCAGATCTTGAGGTTATGAGATTTACCCATGCATTTATGCAGGAATTATTCAGGCATATCGGTCCTGATACAGATGTCCCAGCCGGTGATATCGGTGTTGGTGCACGAGAAATTGGTTTCTTATACGGAATGTATAGAAAAATTACCAATGAATTTACAGGCGTTTTAACTGGAAAAGGCAGAAATTGGGGTGGAAGTTTAATTAGACCCGAAGCTACCGGTTATGGTACTGTTTATTTTGCCAGAGAAATGTTGAAAACTAAAAAGGATTCCCTAAAAGGTAAGATCATAACAATTTCAGGATCCGGAAATGTCGCTCAATACGCAACAGAAAAAGTCATTGAGTTAGGTGGTAAAGTTGTAACCCTTTCAGATTCTGGTGGAACTATCTATGATAAAGATGGAATTACAACAGAGAAACTCGCCTTTGTATTTGAACTGAAGAATGTTAAACGTGGTAGAATTAAAGAATACGCTGATAAATTCGGTTGTGAATATCTCGAAGGTAAGAGACCTTGGGGTGTAAAATGTGATGTTGCATTACCTTGCGCAACACAAAACGAAGTCGATGTTAATGATGCAAAAGAACTTATAAAAAATGGTTGTATGCTTGTTGCTGAAGGCGCAAATATGCCAAGTACTCCAGATGCAACAAAAGTATATCTTGAAAACAAAATTCTCTATGGACCAGGTAAAGCAGCAAACGCAGGTGGTGTTTCTGTTTCAGGCCTTGAAATGTCACAGAATAGTTTACACTTAAGCTGGACAAGAGAAGAAGTTGATCAGAAATTAGATGCTATTATGGTAGCAATTCACGAACAGTGCGTTGAACACGGAAAGAAAGGTGATTTCATTAATTACGTTAATGGTGCAAATATTGCCGGATTTAAGAAAGTCGCTGATGCAATGTTAGAACAGGGTGTTGTATAAACACAGTTTTGTAATGTTAAAAGGGCGGTTTTTTAACCGCCCTTTTTTTTTTGGAGTGCATCGATGTTAATCGATGCTTTTGTTTTTTTTGGTTTCATACATTTCATGCGGGAGGATTAAGTTCATTTGTTCAGGGCGCCCGGCCGGTCGCCCCTACACCGTTTGGGATACAATGCTTCGGTCTTGAAAGGGATAATTGTTTTTTGTTTTCTTTCGTAATGAGTAATTAATAATGTTCTTTTTAAAGCGAGATTGCCGCACTTTGCTTTAGCGCGTGGCTGGAGTGTAACGGAAGTCATCCCGACACGTCGGGACAATGACAAAATGGGGTTATTGGACAGCCTCTACGTGGTACGCGATCGGTTTAATTACTGTTGTTTGCGAGAGGAAACAATTGTTGTATAAGCCCAGTTTAATTCACGCATCCGTTCCTGAGCCTGTAACTGCCGCATTTCTGATGAATCTACAAACTTATCAGGATGATTTTCACGAACTAACTTTCTATAGTGAGCTTTTATCTCTTCAAAAGTAGCATCTTGTGAAACCCCTAAAATTTGGAATGAATTCGCAAGTCCAGCTTCTGTTTTATCTCCAAAAGACTCTTCTTCACTGGTTTTATAATCAAAACTATAAATAATTTTTGAGTAATCATGTTCACTGATTTTAATTCGCCGGCATATCTTCTGAATTGAATTTATTAATTTTTCCTTTCGTGTCTCTAACTTATTTGTTAACCTGACTAAATTTCGAATTAATTTTAATTTATTCTCATAGTCAAAATGTATCTCGACTAAATCCAAATCATCGTCAATATACTGAACCAATCTTAAGTAATTCTCCTTAATATATAACCTTGCTAAATTTCCAACATGTTTCTGAGTGTTAAATATATTCTCTGCTAATTGCCGTTTTCTATACGGTAATACCTTAGCTAATTCAAGTATATAAAAAGTTATATTTATAATAGGTTTAATTTTATTATTAAAATAATGCTCCGGATCAATGATATTTGTATGAGTTCTTCTTTTAATTCGGGGGTTCTTAATAAATAATTTACTTGCTAAAAATAAAGCTAAAATAAAAACTACAATGAAAATAAAAATATAAATATAAAGAAAAGGAATATCCATTGTTAATTCCAGGTTTTTTGATAACTGGGTTCTTTTACTCGCTTTTTCGCTTCTTCATAAGCAACATTGATATCCTTCATCTTCTCTTCAGCAGCTTTCTTTGCACTGGGTGATTTACTTACGTAACGATCAGGATGATATCTTGAAACCAATTTGATATATGCATTCTTAATTTGTTTTAAGGTCGCATTATGCGTTAAACCTAATACTGTAAATGGATCTTTCCCTGACCGTGGCGGCGGAGTATAAGTTGACCGATAATAATTCTCTTGATTTTGTGATGAAAAAGAATAATTAATATTAAACTCCTTTAATATTGAAGAAAAATCCCAGTCACTTACACCTAATAAACGTGCAATTAAATATGTTGTTTTAAGTGAATCACGTGTAGCTTTCTTAATATTATGAAGCATTCTCACCTGGTTTCTGATAAATCGGATACGACTAACTATATTATAATTCCGCTTTAATAATTGAGTATAAGAATTAATAAACCCATAGCTCTTCATATAATTCGTATTTATAAAAGCTAATATCTCACTCCTATACTGAACATTCTTACCATACATCTCATTTAAAATATTACGCTTTAAATATGAAGCAATTTCACTCGAGTTCAATATATGAATTGTACAAATTATCTGAGGTTTAATTTTTAAATTGAAACCATAATCGGTATATGTATTTTTACTCCCATAAGAACTATAACCTCTGGATTTGCTTTGCTTCTTATTATTAAAGAAATCACTGAAGGATTCACGTTTACTTGAGGTTGAAGAATTTTTGTTCAAGGCTGAACTAACAATCCAAATAATTAAATAAA
>DAOVMD010000025.1 GCA_030630935.1 Candidatus Mcinerneyibacteriota bacterium
CAATATTAGCGCTAAGAAAGAAGAGGTATAGCAAAGTAGGAGATGACAGGCTTAAAAGGCGAAGATTTTCCGAAGATGTTAAGGCAGTCGGACTAATTCATAGTAGAGGCGTAACAGGGGTAATGCCCTGTGAGGGAAATATATCCCACTCGAAGGGGTTAGCGTTAATATGTAAAGGTAAAGAGACACATAGTCTAAACTTTGAGTTAGATGAACTATGGTAACGCAACTGAACCTTATATCAGAGATATCCAAAAGGGATTTTTTTAATATCCTTTCTGATATTGACGAGAATATTAACGAAGAGCCCGTTGCGGGAAAACCGCACGGCGGGTTCTGTGAGGGGCGCTCGTTCTCATTATAAAATGTATGAGGACGAAGCGCCTACTCGACAGTTTTTTCCTTGACTTTTAATAGAATTTTTCATATAATTAACAGTGAAGGAGTAAATGATAAATGGCAAAAAGGAAATCCGGTAAAAAAGAAGAACCATTAGAGAAGCAGCTCTGAAAAGCTGCGTGATATATTATCGCCAAAACGAATGAGTGGTGAAGTTAGGGCGAACCAGTCCCGTAGGGATAAAACCTTTGTAGAAAAAACAATAAACAAAAATCCAAGCTCCGTAGGAGCGGAACAATAGGAAGGTGATATAACGAATGAATGATGAAATTAAGGTGAACCAGCTCCGTAGGAGCGATATCTTTGTAGCTTTCCGGAGGAGTGGAACAAAAGGAATAATATGGCTAATACCTACACACAAATATATGTTCAAATAATTTTTGCCGTACAAGGCAGACAAAACCTAATCACACCGCCACATCGTGAAAGATTGGAAAAATATATGTGTGGTATCATTTCAAATAAAAAATCAAAACCGCTTTCTATTTATTGCAATCCCGATCATACGCATATATTAATCGGATTGCACCCGAGCATTTCCATTTCGGATATAGCAAGAGACATAAAATCCACTTCATCAAAATGGATTAATGAAAACCAATGGATAAAAGGTAAATTTAATTGGCAAGAAGGATTTGGAATCGCTACAAAGATATCGCTCCTCCAGAGTTACAAAGATATCGCTCTTACAGAGTTACAAAGATATCGTTCATACAGAGTTACAAAGATATCGCCCTTACAGAGCTGCAAAGATATCGCACCTACGGAGCTGCAAAGATATCGCTCTTACGGAGCTGTAAGCATCTAGGTCTAGATCTGAAGTTTTCGAGAGCAAACAATGGGTACCCCGTCCCTTAAAAACGCTTGACTTTTAGTAGAAATTCACATATAATTAAAGAAAAGGAGTAGCAAAAAATAAAATGAAAAAGAATGTATCATTAGTATTATCCGGTGGTGGTGCAAGAGGAGTTGCACATATAGGTGCAATTGAGGAATTAGAAAACCAGGGATTTGTCATTAAATCTATCGCAGGTACTTCCATGGGCTCTCTTGTTGGTGCTGTTTATGCAGTTGGGAAGATGCAAGAGTATAAAAATTGGATATATACACTTGATAAATTAGACGTCCTTAAGCTTATAGATTTTACATTTAGTTTACAAGGATTAATAAAAGGAGATCGAGTCTTCGAAAAAATGAAGCAATTTATTCCTGACTTGAATATCGAAGAATTGAAAATTCATTATGTTGCAACAGCAACAGATATTTCAAGCAGCAAAGAGGTAATTTTTACAAAAGGAAGTATATACGATGCAGTAAGAGCTTCAATAGCAATCCCTACTGTCATTACGCCTGTAGAAACAGATGATTCGATACTTGTAGATGGTGGTGTCATTAATCCAGTACCTATTAATCATGTTAAAAGAACCAAAGATGATATATTAATAGTAGTTTATGTAAATGCGGATATTCCGGTATATAAGCCAGTTATCTTGAAGAATAAAAAAGATAAAAAACAATCAGTATATCTTCAAAGGATAAAAGAATTTCAAAGCCATTTAACTAAAATTAATCCGTTAGATAAAAATGATAAAATAGGATATTTTAATCTTATAAACAAAACTCTTAGTTTACTAACACACCAAATTTCAAAAATGACAATGGAAAAATATCCACCTGACATTTTAATAAATGTATCCAGGCAAACCTGTGGTGTTTTTGATTTTTATAGAGCTGAAGAATTAGTTGAAATTGGTCGGCATGCAACTGAAAAAAGTGTTAAAGAGTATAACAATAGGTTAGGTTAATATGAAAAGAGTAAGTATAATAATTTGTACTTTTAATGAAGAAAAGACAATTTCAGAAGTAGTTACATCTTGTTGTAAATACAATAAAGAAGATGAAGTAATAGTAGTAGATGACGGCTCAACTGATAATACAGAAAGTATTCTTGTTGAATTACAGAAACGCTTCACTTTTAGGTATGAGAAATTACCCAAAAACAAAGGTAAATCATGGGCAATGGCACATGGAGTAGAAATCTCAATGAATGAAATTATTTTATTCTGTGATGCTGATTTATCAAATATAACAAAAGAACATTTTGATAATATATTACAACCTATATTTGATAATAGTGCAGATATGGTATTAGGCCAGCCTTCTGAAACATTTATAGACTACCGAATCAACCCATTCAGATCGTTAACCGGAGAAAGAGTATTATTTAAAAATGATATTTTACCAATTCTTAATAACATAAGGGAGATAAGATTTGGAGTTGAAACATTTATTAATCTTTATTTTCAGTCCAAAGGTAAACGAATTAAGTATGTTTTATTGCATGGACTAAAACACCCTACAAAATATTCGAAAACTACTCCAATTAAAGCTACAAAAGAATTCATTAGTGAAGGAGAGGAAATTGCTTTAACTTTATTGGAAAATCATGATTTAATAACCCAGCGTATTGAATATTTAATAAAAAAATCAAATAAGCAAGCAAGAAATAAGTTTTCGAAAATGCAGAAAATAATTAATGATAAGTTAATGAAACTTAAGGATAAGATGAATTTGTAAAGCATTTATGTTTTAATTTATTTATTCGAAGATAATAGAATAGATTGATTTCTTTAGTTACTTCGCTATGCTCAGACCATTCCGACGCTGCAAGATCTCGCTAAGTTTGATGCGCAATGACAAATGGAGTTATCGGACACCCTCCACGCTCAGATCGGGCTCTGAGCGCAGCAAATGACATTCTTTTTAAAACACGGTGAACTTATCCCATTTGAATATTTTGTTATTGCGGGAAATTATAACTTAATTCGAAAAAGGGGGCTTTTCCGAAATAAAAAAGAGGAAGTCAATGCCCTTTATGTTTCCCGCAATAACATGTTGTAGGGGGGGAAACCTAATTATATTTTTCTTTCCAAATATCCATAGTTTTTTCTTTTAATTCTTTATCAAATTTCACTAGTTCACGATAGTATTCTTCATCATTTATTGACAATTCCGCATTTTTATCCTGGAATTTTATGTTTTTCGTAATTATATTTTTTTTGAAATTATCATAATGATCCCTGATTGAACATGGCATAAGCCAATTTCTTTCCGGATTATTTTTACTTCCATATTCAGACTGCCATTTTCTTCCACGTTTAAAGAATTCACTTTGGAATGCATCTGCTAATGATTTATTTTGAGAATATAAATCATTAATATTATCTTTATAATATGGTACAAATACGCATGGCATTATATTACCATTCCAATCTACGTAACAATACCCTCCAGGCCTTGCGTACGCAATACAACCATTTGAAGCTCCTGCACTATTCCAAAAATCACCAATAAAATATTTTTTCTCAAATAATAACTTTTCCCAATGATTATATAGTTGAACTCTTTCTTCAGGAGATATCATTAATTCCATACTATTTTTACCTCTGCCAATCGGCATCAGATGAAAAGACCACATAAATGTTGCACCTAATTCTTCAAAGTAATAGTCATAGAATTCATCACCTAATAACAGATCAATGTTTTTCTTTGTAGCGGTAACAGAAATACCAAAAGGTATACCTCTTTCTCTTAATAATCTCATTGAATTTAAAATTTTCTTATATGTCCCTTTCCCGCGTCGCTCATCGGTTTCTTCTTCATAGCCCTCAACTGAAATTGCCGGAGTCACATTTCCGGAGTAAAACATTGTTTCAATTATGTCCTCATTTAATAGCGTTCCATTTGTATATATTAGAAAAAACATATCAGAAAAATGATGTGTAATATCTAAAATAGTTGTTCCGTCAGAGTTATACATAAATGGTTCTCCTCCTGATATAACAGCAAAATTACTTCCCATAATATCTCTCATTTCAGTTAAGATCTTTTTAAAGATATTATGGTCAAGCGTAGTTGCTGTCTCGATTGTTGAAGAAGCATAGCAACCTGTACATTTTAAATTACAACGTTGAGTTGGTGAAATTGTACAGAATCGCGGTGGCCGCATTCCATAACGATTTAGATATCTATCTGAAACCTTGCGGTGGTTTTCAATTAATAATTGCTGTTTTACAAAACGATTTTCAATTTCTTTCAAATAATTCAATGAGACATAACCTTTATTTATATTCTTTAATGATTGTTCTAACAAGTTCATTAAAAACTGAGTTTTTATCTCATGTGTATAAGGAATTCCTTCATTATCTTTTTCAACTATGAATTTTTTAACCTTTGGACGTAAAGTTTTTAAAACTAATTTTGAAATTATTGGATTCCCTGAAAAAAGTTTTAACCCATTATAAAGTAATGTGTCTATAGGACTCATGTCAAACCTCCTGTTTTAATATTTAAAAATTATATTTGACTCTAAAATAGATTTCATCATAATCTTTAAATTTTCCAAAGTTTGTAGTTTCCTTCCCATCAAAGAATCTGCAGCCTAATACGAATTCTGAATTTTGGAAAGGGTAATATGCAATTTCCGGATTCCCGATTATTGCGTAATTATTTTCAATGTCATGAAAATCTTGAATCTCAATTCCCCCTCCAATAGGAATGATTTTTAATTTATCATTAAAACATTTATACTCAACTCCAAACATGAAATAATCCTTTAAATTTTCCTCACCTCTTTCGTGGATAAATCCATGCAGATACTGTCCATTCAAATAAACTCCATTTTTGAAAGTGTAATCTCCACCTATTACATATTTAAAATAAGGCTCGTCTAACACTGGCATACTATTATTAGGAAGTCCTAAACCGGAGAAATCAGTTAACATAAAAACCTTTTCCGGAATGAAATAAGCGGTTTCAGCCCAAATACCGACATTCCCGATCGCCCCGGCCATATCAAAACCTATAACTTTCAATCTTGGGAAAATAAGTTCTGCATTCACATCAACTTCACCTGGAATTAATGTTGGATAGATAGTTATTTTTTGTATTACCGGTAAGTCATCTCTTCCATATACATAACTTACAGAGAAGTCAAATCCGAATAGATTTGAGGATAGTCTGATTCCGGAGATTGAGTTTTCCTTAGGATTTCTCAAAGGGAGTATAATATTTTCTGAATAATTATTTATTACTAATCCCTCAGGAGTATCTAAAGTGCCAAAGAGTAATTCACCCGCTTTACCTTTTGGCAGTATAGCAGGTTTAGAAATGGGAATATAAACAAGTTCCAACTTAAATTCTCCAAAATAATAAGATACCTTTATACTATCAGATCCAATATGTCTCCCAAAATCCCAAAGGTCTTCAAGGTCATCTGCATTAAGATTATCTGTTGGATTAAGTTTGTCTCCAGTACCCCAGGCAATCCGCTGTCTCCCTACTTTTAAGTCCAAATTTTTAATACCTAAATTATAGAAATCAACATAAGCTTCCCGAATTTCTATATCATACGGAGAGATTTTATCCGAGTCAGTTAAGTCACTACTATTATTAATTTCTGTAAATTCCCACGAACGAATCCAGAGCTCGGAATAGAAATTTGTGTTTTCATTTTTATCCGTTTCAAATTGTAAATTTAATCTATACTCGTGCCAGACATTATCGTTAGTCTCATATAATTGATACCTTTCGTCAATCTGAAAATATCCATTGATTCCAATATCAGCATAAGCATATAATGGAATAATCATTATCAATAGTAATGTAAATAAATATCTTTTCATTTTTTACTTTCCTTTTATTCTGAATATTTATCTTTCTAAATTTCGTTTAGTGAAAACATCATCGGATAATTTATTGTCAAATTTTGATTCTAAGATAATCATTTTTGTGCTATGTTTTACTTTTAAGTCCTGCATTGTTGTTTCTTCTGAAATCCAATAATCTCCGACCTTATTAAGTTTAGCGCGGGTTTGAATCTTAATCAGGTTTTTCCCCTTATCATAGTATTCAATCTTAACAGGATATGAATTATCTTTTCTAACATACATTATTAATTTGAAATATTCTGATTTCATACCTTCTTTAAGAGTAAGTTCTAGAATATATTGTTCTTCTGTTTCATTTTTTAATGAAGGAATCCAAGTGTCGGAAAATCTCTTTGCTTCCATGTCTTCATAAGTGAAATCTGTACCGGCAAATTTTGAGTTTTTTACATGGGATGCAATCCTTCTTATTTTCTTAAAGGCTGGCAAGTATAAATACATAATATCATCGGGTAGTGAAAGAAATCCAATGTCTTTTTTCTCTGCAGGCTTAGTAAATTTTACGAGTCTTTTATCAAATCCCTTTTGATACATAGTTAACTCATTTTCTTTTTCTTTACCTTTTTTGTCAATCAGGACTAATTTCACCTTTAATTCCTGATCAATAGGGGCATTTATAACATTATCCACCTTTTCAAGAATTTTTCCCGCAGACAATTTTTCCTTGGGTAACGGGTCCTCACAAAAAGTTAACCCTGTTATAATTAAGGAAAATAAAACAATAAACGAAATCCTTTTCATCTTTAACTCCTTTTGTTTTTGATGATTTAAACTTTACTTTAATACAGAAACTTCAATTTCTTCATCCTCTGTAATTTCTTCATCTTCTGTTATCCTCTTCACTTTAGGGGATTGATTATTTTTTGTTCCATTTTTTGTGATGATTAGAATTGCTGCAGGTAAAAGTGTAATTGCACCGATTCCTGAACTTATCATCGTAATGGCAATTAATATTCCAAATCTTCTTAACGGAATCAGGTTTGCAAATAATAAAATTAAGAAACCCAGTGTTACAGTAATAACATTTATAATAATTGCTTTTCCTGTGGTCTCTAATGTTTTATCAAGAGCATGTAATTCATTTGGATATCTCTTGCGCTCCTCCTTAAAGCGATTCATAAAATGAATTGAATAATCTATACCAATTCCGATTGATATACTTCCTACTAAAACAGTTGCAATATCCAAGGGAATTTTTGTGAAACCCATGAATCCTAAAATAATTACTAAAGTAAATCCAATCGGGATAAGTCCCACGAGTGCTCTTTTTATAGATTTATTCATTAATAATAAGCATATAAAAATCAGGCAAATTGCAATTATTAAACTTTGAAGCTGGCTTTTCATTATACTATTATCTAAATTTTGGTAAATTAACGGCATACCTGTTTGGGAAAATGTAACTACAGATGAGTTGTGAGATTTCACATACTCATCAATTTGACCTACTAAATATTTCATTCTTTCTGTATCCACATTTGTTATAGTTGCCTGGATTAACGCTTCACTTTTATCATCGTTTACAAGTTGTTCAAGAATATCTTCACCCTCAATTAAAAACCAAAGATTATCAACCTTCATTCTACTATCGGGGATTTTTTTCCCTTCACCCATCATATCATTCATCTCTTCGATTAGTTCCACTATTGATTGTGGATTATGAACATCATCTAAAGTAGTTAAGAAATCTTCCATACCTTTCATTTCATTCAAGACTTCAGGATCTAAAATATCTCCTTCTACTATAACTTGAATTGGTATAGAACCACCAAATTTCTTTTCAAGTAATTCTTCGGTTAACCGAATACTGCTCCCGGGTTTGAAATAATCTAACATATCAACCCTTCTTTTTACAGATGGAATACCTATAATACCAATAATTACTAATATTAAACCTATAAAGATGATTAAACGTTCTCTCTTTAAAATAAAGCTTCCAATTAAATCCATCATATTTATAAAGAAACTTGCATTTTCTTTCTCTTTGATCTGTTTTTTCCTTACCGGGAAGAAAGTTAACAATGCAGGTATAAACGTTATTGATAAAAATAATGAAAAGAACACTCCTAAACATGAAAAAATACCGAATTCTCTAATCATTGTTAGATATGATCCAAAAACAAAAGCTAAAAAACCACCCATTGTAGTAACTCCGGTAAGAAGAACAGGTATTGCTATATTTGATAATGCTTCTATTGATTGATTAATTTTATTGTTCTCATCTTTAACTTTCTCTTTAAAAAGATGAATTACATGAATGGAATATGCACTCCCAACTGCAATTAAGATAATTGGAATTAGATTTGATATTACGGTTAAAGGTATTCCCAAAGCACTCATGATTCCCAAAGTCCAAATATTAGCGATAACTACTGTCAAGATTGGAAGAACTACTCCTCTGAAAGATCTAAATGCAAAAAGTAGGGATACAATAATTAATAATATGATTAATGGAACTAATAATATTAAGTCAGATGTAATAATTTTATTTATATCTATCATTTGAAATGGAATACCACCATAATAAACTTTTTGTTTTAAACCTTCTTCTTGAACTAACTGTTTTATTTTTCGAGCTGTATCTACTTTATCAACATTATCATTTAATCTGCAGACAATTAAAGTCGCAGTCGAATTCTCTGAAACTATGCGTCCCCTGTACATATCTTTTGAAAGGGTATATTGTTTTAGATTTTTAATATCTTCAGGATTTTTAGGAAGATTAAATTCATCAATTAGCTTTCCTATTTCAAAACCATCTTCAAGTTTTTTTATATCTAAAACATTTGTTAAGCTTGTAACATAAGAAACTCCCGGGAGTACTTTAAATTTATTAGTTAAAATATTTATTGATTTAATTGTCTCTAAATCAAAAATATCATCTGATTCAATCGCTACCATTGCTAATGAATTACCTTTATATTCTTCCCCAATGTAATCAAATAATTTCACGTCATTATCAGTTTTGGGGAGATAGCTTATTATATCTGGATTAATTTTTAAGCCTTTTAAACTAAAAATTAATAATCCGGTAATTAATATAACAAAAATAATTATTAATACTCGAAGTTTTATAATAACCCATGAAAATTTCTGCATTTCTTTTCACCTTTATTTATTAGTTAATTTTTTTTCGTAAATTCGATATTTTTTGTAGATTTTACCACCTATTTCAGAATCAAATTTATTTATTAAATCATTATCTTCTAAATTCCAACCTAACTCACACCATTCATAGCCATTTTTCAATGCTGCCTTCTCTGTTTCATAATATAAAAGTGCAATAACACCTTTATTACGATACTCTTTCTTCACACCTCCAATCAAAGAACGAATTCCTTTTATCTTCCTTTTATAATATAAAAACTTCAAAATCCCAAGCAAGCCAAGCTTCCCATTTAACTTCTTTAAAATAAAATTAATGTCCGGAATGGTTACAGAAACACCTACAGGTTTACCATCAACTTCTGCAAATAAAACAAGATCAGGATCAGCAAATTGTTTTAAATTACTTGCTGTTAAATCCATCTCTTCTTCAGTCATAGGTACAAATCCCCAATTCTTTTCCCAGGCAGAATTATAGAGTTCTTTCAAAAGGTTGGCATCCCTCCGGAAATTCTTCATATCAAAGGCACGGATTTTTATACCTGTCCTCTTACGGATAACCTTAACAATTCTTTCAATTCTTTCAGGAATTCCATCTTTAATTAACTTTAAAAATGCATAAAGATCTTTTGCTTTTTTAAAACCATATTCTTCTGCAAAATCAATATAATATGGCTGTGTATATGGCATCATAACTGTTGGACATTTATCAAAACCTTCTAATAAAAACGCACATTCCTCATTCATGCTTGGATTAACTGGTCCTCGCATGGAATTTTTACCGTAATATCTTAACCATTTCGAAACTTTATAATATAGTGCCTTGGCAACTTTATAATCCTCGATGCATTCAAAAAAACCAAAAAATCCAATATCATCATTATGAAAATTATTATGATTACCATCCACTATCCCTGCAATTCTACCAACAACTTCACCGTCCTTGAAAGCTAAAAACAAAATTCTGTGGGCATGTTCCCAAAAAGGATTCTTGTTTAAATCAAGAGTTGCTTCAACTTCACTTATTAATGGAGGAACCCAATAATTATTACCTTTATATATTTTCCAAGGTAATTTTATAAATTGATTTAAATCCTTTTCGCCATTAACTTCTTTAATTTTTAGTGACATTTTTTGCTCCTTCTTCTATTTCGTTATCTGGAGAACCTTTAATGAAATTAAGGATTTCTTTACGTAATGGATCACTCTTATGAACTGTAAAGATAATTTCTGAAAAATGATTATGAACCGGAACCTCTTTAATCTTGTATTTTAATTTTTTCTTATCTAATTTATGAGCCAATTCCTTTGATTGAATTTTTAAAACTTTTATATCTCTTTCTGCATAACAAATAAATAATTCAGGTTTGTAATCAGTGATATACGTAACGGGGGAAGCTTCTTTCAACTCTTCAGGAGTGCTGCCAAAAGTACCTATAATTGCTTTCTTATGTCTATTTGAAACTGGATATCTCCTTGAAAAATCATATACCCCGCTAATCAAAATTACTCCTTTTAATTTGTCAATATCAAGATTATGCGTCTTACTAAATTCTTTGTTAAAAAAAATGTATGAACTTATATGAGCGCCTGCAGAATGACCACATAAATAAATATCTTCAGGATTACCATTGTACTTATGGATATTTTTAAAAACATAAAATATGGCGGAAGTAACATCTTCCATTTGAGAAGGATGTTTATGTTGAGGAGAGAGTCTATAAGAAACGATAACACTCACAATGCCTTCCTTTGCAAAAGAATTGGCAAGATAAGTATACCAGGATCTATCTCCAAAACTCCAGGAACCTCCGTGAATGAAAATTACCACTGGATGATTACCCTTTCTATCCGGGTAATAAACATCTAAGCAGTGTTTATTATAAGAAGGATCTTTATGACCTTTTGGTTTTGTATAATAGTATATGTTCTTTTTTACTTTGACTTTTATTGTAGTCGCTTCGTTTTTCCGATATTGACAATCTGCTGACGTTAAAAGCAACGAAAGAGAAATTATAAATGCAACGACTTTAAGCTTTGAAAAATTCCGTGCTCTAAATTTAATTTTCCTATTTCTGTAAACCTCTGCATGTTTTAGAATTTTAGACCACATTGTTATTTTGTTCGAATTGCTCATAAAAAAAATTACCTCCTTAATATGCCGTTAAAAAGTAGATCTAATAATTTATCAATATTTTTTTCTATTTCATTTTCGTTAAATTTGGTGGACCACTCAAATTCAACGCCTTTAAGAGTGACCAAAATCACTGTACTTGTTAATTCAACATCATCAATTGCGAAGCGCTCTTCTTGTATTCCTTTTTGTAAAATTTCTTTAATAAGAATAATTTCTTCATTATCATAATCTGTTCGTAATTTTTGAACAAAAGCATAATGCTCTAAGTAATCATTTTGTAATGCATTATATATATTAGCTAATTCTCTTAGATATTTCATCCGGGTTAATATAAATACTTTTAATTTCTCTTGAGGATTATCGATATTAACTAGTGCTTGATTTATTTTCTCTTTAAGTGTTTTTAATTCCTTTTCTACAACAGCTTTAAAAATATCTTCCTTACTTTTAAAATAGTAGTATATAGAACTTTTTCCCACTCTCGCAGCTTTTGCTATCTCATCTATTGTTGTTTTGAATAAACCAAACCTTGAGAATATTGATTGAGCCACATTAAGCAGCCGTTCTTTCTTTTCTTCAATTTTACTCATTCGAACCTCCTTTGGAATTTTCGAACATTTTCGTCTTTCATTCTAATTATAGCATAAAAAATCTGAAAAGTCAAGTTTTTTTTATCAGAAGTTCACCCATTTTTGATGAATAGGAATTTGTTCCTTTTAAATTCCGTATACAGGTTATTCTGTGCACAGCCATGGTAATGTCATTGCGAGCGTAGCGCGGCAATCTTTTGTTACCCGAAGACAAAAGAATTGTGTAGGATGAAAAACAAAAATAAAAAAAATAACAACAAAACAATATTTCTTTAGCAGGTCGACGAACGGAGAGAGGAGATCCCGTATAGTGAAGCGTATCGGGAGAACTTAAGAGAACTAACGAGAACATAGCATCGCTTCGCTCTAATTTAAGCAAGTCTGCGACCAAAGGGAGTTGATCCCGATTTTTTAACATCGGGATAAAAATTAACAAGTAAAAATGAAAAATGGTTTGCATTACGTATTACAATGCTTTTGTTTAAAACGATTGTTGCTTAAAGGAACTGGAGAATGCATATTTAACGATTGACCATACTTTTCCGGAAATTTTAACAAACAAAAGTGGAGAAGAACCAAGTTTTGTTGTTTTTTCCTTGACTTTTAATAGAAATTCACATATAATTAAAGAGAAGGAGTAATGTGATTTGAGTTTTAAATTAAATTGGATGAAAAATGAGTTATAATAAAGATAAGCCTTATAATGATTTACCTCTACTTTTACCCGATACTTCGTATTGGGAAAAGATAAATATTTATAAGAAACTGGCAGAAGCACGGGCGGCATTAGCTGAATTAAAGGGTCGTTTATCAATAATACCCAATCCACTTATGCTTATTAACACACTTGTATTGCAGGAAGCAAAAGACAGTTCCACCATAGAAAATATTTTTACGACAAATGAAAAACTTTATAAAGCTTTTTTATCTGATAAGTTTTCTACTGATCCTGCAACTAAAGAAGTTTTACAATATAGAGATGCTCTTTGGAATTCATATAAAAAACTGAAAAACAGAAATGATTTTTCTAAACAAATGGTGATTAATATTTTTAAAATAATTACACAAAAAAATGAAGGAATTAGAACCGGTCTTGTTTATATTGGTAACCAATATAATGTAATTTATACTCCACCTGAACCGGGAAACATTCTTGAAAATAAACTAAAAAATTGGTTTGATATAGCTTTAAATCAAAATAACTTAGAACCTCTTATTAAAATGGCAATATTACATTATCAATTTGAAGCAATTCATCCTTTCAGTGACGGAAATGGTAGAACAGGAAGAATATTAAATGCAATATTTCTTTGTCTGGAAAACCTTATTGATCTTCCGGTCCTCTATATGTCTAAATATATCCTTGAAAATAAAAATGAATATTACAGACTTTTAAAAGAAGTTACTGAATCTAATAATTGGGAAGACTGGATTCTTTATATTTTAGATGCAGTAAAACATACTTCAATTTTTACTTTGAAAAAGGTTAACGCGATTTATGATATTTACTTAAAAACTATTGATAAAGTTAAATCAGAAGCAAAAGAGATTTATTCCCATGAGTTAATTAATGTATTATTTAATCAACCATATTGTAAAATCTCGATTCTTAAAGAAATGAAAATCGCCTCCAGAAATACTGCTAGTAAATATTTGAAAAAACTCGAAAAAATTGGTATTTTATCTTCTGGAAAAATTGGAAGAGAAGTTCTTTATAAGAATTTAGCTTTGTATGATATTTTATCTTCAGGGCAATAAAGCGCACAAAAAATACAAATATCTGTGCACAACAATGTTTGTATGCGAAAAATTGTGCATGTTAGGTTCTTTTCGCACAATATTTGCTATGATTTGTGCATATTAAGTAAAATGTGCATTGTTCTTGTGCATATGAAAACGGCAGCGCACAAAATTAGGCGCATGTTGTGCACGTTGTTTATGGTTTGCAGATCAATAGAGCTAAAAAGTGTTGATTTAAGATTACAACCTGAATGATTAACGGCAATTAAAATTGTTGGGTTTAAAATGTTTCTATAATCTTATAGAACTGCAAAAGGTGAATTTAGTATGAGGAAAGGAATTTCAATATCAATAATTGCTTTAATTCTTTTTACTTTTATTTCTTGTAATCATTCCAAAACTTATCAAGACCCTGAAGAACTTATCACAGATTATTTTAATTATGTATTGAAGTTTCAATATAAGAAAGCTTATAAATTATTAACGGAAGAAGATAAAACCGAAATAACATTTGAAGAATTCAGTTATTACTGTACTTTTAACTATAGTGGATCAAGAACTGGAAAAATCCGGATAGAAGAAGTATTATCAGAGAAAAACATTTTAATTGCACATATAGATATTTATAATAGAAATGGAACTGCTTTCAATTTCATTCCACCTCACTTATTGAAAAAGAAAAATAATTCATGGTATATCTGTTTTAAATTAAGCAGGGATTATACAAATATTATTCAAAAATTAACTGAAATTACTTCAATAAGAATGTCAAATCTTGTTTATCGATATAAAACTCATAGTTTAAAAAATGAAATGGAGGAGTTTGAAAAGCTTATACAAATGCTTTTTATGTATAAAGCAATTATTGACCA
>DAOVMD010000283.1 GCA_030630935.1 Candidatus Mcinerneyibacteriota bacterium
AATGAAAAGAAGATTAAAAAATATTTTGATAACTGGAGGAGCAGGTTTTATCGGGTTAAATTTTATCCATTATGTTTTTGATAGTACTTGTTTTGAGGGAAGAATTATTAATGTAGATAAATTGACTTATGCAGGGAATTTAGAGAACCTAAGAGATGTTGAGCAACGTTTTGGCGGGGAAAGATATTTCTTTGAGAAAGCAGATATTAATGATTTTGATAAAATAAAAGCGATATTTGATGGTTATAAGATAGATACCGTGGTTCATTTTGCCGCCGAATCTCATGTGGATCGCTCCCTCCATGGTCCCAAAGAATTTTTACATACCAATGTGATGGGAACTTTTAATCTTTTGGAAGTTGCCCGAAAATGCTGGATAGGGGAAGAAAAAGAGGTAAAACTATTTCATCATATCAGTACTGATGAGGTGTATGGTTCTGCAGAAGAAATAAAATATTTCCTGGAAAGTACTGCTTATCAACCTAATAGTCCCTATTCTGCCTCTAAAGCCTGTTCGGATCACTTAGCCAGAGTTTTCTATAAAACCTATGGGTTACCGGTTACTATCTCTAATTGCTCCAATAATTATGGTCCTTACCAATTTCCCGAAAAACTGGTTTCCTTAATGATACTAAATATCCTGGATGAAAAAGTTTTGCCGGTTTACGGAGATGGAAAAAATGTCAGGGATTGGTTATATGTGGAAGACCACTGTTCGGCAATCTGGAAGATATTAAATCAAGGGAAAATAGGAGAGACTTACAATATTGGCGGAGAAAATGAATGGGAGAATATCAGATTGGTTCATTTTCTTTGTGAGAAGATAGGACAATTGAAGGGTAAGGATAAGGATTATTACAAGAAGCTGATTACCTTTGTTAAAGACAGGCCCGGACACGACCGGAGATATGCTATCAATTGCGATAAGATTAAACAGGAGTTGGGCTGGAAACAGGAAGTCGATGTTGAAGAAGGATTGGAAATGACCATCAAATGGTATATGAGTAATCCGGAATGGGTAGTTAGAGTAAAGAGCGGAGAATATAATCATTGGGTAAAGAAAAATTATAAAATGAGATAAAGTAGGGGTAAGAGAGAGGATAAAGGTTGTTGGTTAGCAATAGAAATATTATTATTTTAGGTAATTAAGATGCTTTAGAGGAGAATTTATGCAAAATAAATACTACAAACATATGCGTATGGTCGGAAAAAGGCTATGGCATCATTATTATCTAAAAAATTGGATTGAATATAAAAGAAATAGAAAACTTTTAGAAAAGGTTAGAAAAAATTCAAAAGATAATAAAAATAATGAAAATCCCCTTATCTCTGTTCGTATTCCCACATATAATCGGAGTAAGATTCTAGCTGAACGTGTAATACCTTCGATTTTAAGGCAAACTTATCAAAATTTTGAAATAATTGTAGTAGGGGATCATTGCACAGATAACACAGAAGAATTAATTAAAAATTTTAATGATAACAGGATAAAATTTTTTAACCTGTCAAAAAGAGGTTCTTATCCAACTAATCCTATAGACAGATGGAGAGTTGCCGGTATAGTACCTGCAAATAAAGGTCTTGAATTATGTACTGGTGACTGGATAGCTCCGTTGGATGATGATGATGAGTTTTCTGAAGATCATTTAGAAATTTTATTAAATTTTGCCATGCAAAATGATTTCGAGATGGTTTATGGCGTGGTTCAAATGGAGAAGAAATCCGGTAAATGGTTAAATGTAGGTTCGTATCCATTAAATTCTGGAGAAATCTGCCATCTTTCAGTATTATATCATTCAAGATTAAAATTCTTTAAATATAATATTAATGCCTGGAAATATGAAGAGCCTGCTGATTGGAATATGTGGAGAAGAATGAAGAAAGCTGGTGTAAGGATAGGTTTTCTTAATAAAGTTGTGGGGAAACATTATTTGGAAGGAATGCAAAGAGGTGAGTAGAAAATGATTTATATATTAGGTGCTGGTGCAGTTGCAAGGGAAACCCTTAATGCCTACAAAGACTTAGGTAGATTAAAAGAGATTGCCGGATTTATAGAAGAAAACTGTAAGAGAGAAGGTTCGGAAATTCATGGAAAAAGCGTTAATGATTCTTCAATCATTAATACTCTGCTGAAAGATACAGTTTTTATTGGAGCCATGGGTTCTCCAAAAAGAAAAAGATGGATAGAGGAAATTGAAGGAAAAGGTTTTAATTTTGATGTTGTAGTTCATCCTTCAACTCTAATGGATGATTTTGTGGATGTAGGTAAGGGCTGTATTATTCGTCCAGGAGTCATTTTAGCATGTGATGTAAAAATAGGACGGCATTCAATTATTTATATCGGCAGCACAATAGGTCACGACTGTAAAATAGGTAATTTTGTTACAATAGCACCGGGTGTTGACATAGCCGGAAACGTAACAATTAAGGATGAATGCTGGATTGGTATTGGTGCCAAAATTATCCATAGAGTATCCATCGGTAAAGGTTCTTTTATCGGAGCGGGTGCTGTTGTAACTAAAGATATTCCCGAAAATGTTTTAGCAGTAGGTGTTCCTGCTAAACCGATAAAACAATTAAACGAATCTGACTGGGAGAGAATAATATAAATATTTTAAAATCATCATAAAATATAGCGATACAGGAGAGATCAAGTATAAAGACATAATTATAGGAGATAAAAAAGAGTGATAAAAATTACCAAACCAGATCTTCCCGAGCTCGAAGAATATATCAATTATCTAAAAAAGATATGGTCAACCAGGTGGCTTACAAATAACGGTGAATTTGTTCAATTATTAGAAAGAAAGCTGGAAGAATATTTAAAGGTTAAAAATATAATTCTTCTTTCAGATGGAACTTCAGCTCTTCATCTTGCATTAAAAGCGTTCAACCTTAAAGGGGAAGTAATTACAACTCCTTTTACTTTTGCCACTTCCACAAATGCAATATTGTGGGAAAGATTAAATCCGATATTTGCTGATATTGATCCCGATACGTATAATATTGATCCCGATGATGTGGAGAAAAAAATAACGGATAAAACCAGTGCGATACTTGCAGTTCATGTATTTGGCAATCCTTGCAATGTTGAAAAATTACAGAAAATTGCTGATAATTATAAACTAAAATTAATCTATGATGCAGCACATACTTTTGGTGTTGAATATAAAAAACAATCTGTACTAAAGTATGGAGATATATCAACATTGAGTTTTCATGCTACGAAGGTTTTTAATACGATTGAGGGTGGAGCTGCTGTGGTTAAAGATGAAAAAATATTTAAAAAAATAAGATTGTTGAGGAATCATGGCATTAAATCTGAGGAGGCAGTTATGCTTCCAGGCATAAATGCGAAGATGAATGAATTTCAGGCAGCAATGGGACTTTGTAACCTCAAAAATATTGATGAGAAAATTCAAAGAAGAAAAAGTATTTATGATTATTATAAAAGAAATCTGACTCATACCCGGATTAAATTTCAAAAAATAATGGCTACTAAATATAATTACAGTTATATGCCTATTTTATTGCGAAGTCAATTGGAAAGGGATACAGTCTTTTTAGAACTTATCAAAAATGATATAAAACCGAGAAAATATTTTTATCCCTTAACAGTAAATTATAATTATTTTAAGGATAGAGATGAGAATTTAGTAGAGAAATATCATTTAAGCCGAGCTATAGAAATTTCAAATAGAATATTATGTCTTCCTTTGTATCCTGATTTAGAGAGGGATAAGATAGAGAAAATTACTGATATTATAAGAAAAGTACTAATATAGCCATCTTAGTTTGAGTAGTTTATGATTGATTTACAAAAAATAAAATAAAAATATGAAGAAATAGCAATGTGATTTTAGATTAATATTTTCATATTGAAGGACAAGCAATGAATATTGGTTTCGGATGTATCTGGTTAAAAAATCGAAAGAGGACGCGATCGCATACTGTTTATTCATTGTTTAAATCATTGCAAGAACTGGATGATGCTAATGTCTATGATTTGGATGCCTCCCTTAATGGAAGTGAATTATTTTTTCATAAATTATCAAATATAATAGTATATCAAGGTAAATTAAAAAGTAAATATAATTTTTCAAAAAGATATTTAAAATCATCGGAAGGAAAGCTATTACAAAAAATTCAAAAGATTAAAAATATCGATGTAATCATTGAAACCGCTGACATTGGAGTAATAAAGGAAATTCCTTTTTATCTTTTTCAGGATTTGAGCATAGATGTATTAATCAAGCATTTTCAAGAATATAATCATTCAGTTCCCGGTTGGGAAATATTTAATCTGGATGACCTCTATAAAAGAAAAGAATGGCAAATGAGAGTCTATAATCAATGTGCCGGAGTATTTGCCGAGAGCAAATGGCTGGCGGATAGTTTAGTAGAGGATTCGGGAATATCACCGGAAAAAGTGCACGTTGTTGATTTAGGTATTAATATAAAACCGGAGTTGGCTTACCATTCTTTCGGTGAAAAAGGTAAACAGGAAAAGACTATCTTCTTTGTCGGAAGAGATTTCTTTCGGAAGGGTGGTCATCTGGTTGTAGAAGCATTTAAACTTTTAAGAAAGAATTACTCGAAAAATGTAAAGTTGATTATTGCGGGACCGAAATCCTGGCCTTTAACAGGCAGGATTCCTGAAGGTGTCCAATATATCGGTGATGCTTCATGGGAGAACATCCGGAAGTATTTTCAAACACGTGATGTTTTTTGTATGCCATCCTATTTTGAAGGAGGGTATGCCATTGTTTTTGCAGAAGCTTTATGTTTTGGAATTCC
>DAOVMD010000290.1 GCA_030630935.1 Candidatus Mcinerneyibacteriota bacterium
ACCTTATATACATAAACATATTTTCCTACAGTTTGATCTATTTCAAAAGACATATTTCACCTCCTTATGGTTATAATATATATTATAACTATTTTTTCACCAAAAGTCAAGCCTTTTTTTGTTTTATTTCGTTTTTTCCGTATATTTTTGCTTATTTAAACTATATAGTTATAATTTTTCGGGATTTTAGGTTTAATTGACACCAACTGGTAATTTAAATTGTCGCTAATCAGACATAGTTTTAACATGCTTTAAAATAGAAAAATCTTTAGCTCTATTGCGAAGAGCCCCGGGTAATTTCATTGCGAGAAGCGACACGACGCGGCAATCTCACCGTGGAACATGTATCACCCCCAACACCCGGGACTTCAGTCCCATTATGGTTAACTCTGCTCTCTGCTATCAGTTCTCTACTATCTGCGAATAGAACGAAGTTCTATGAGCCATCCATATTAGGAATAAATTCCTATGGCATTTGGGGAACTTTTGAACCATGTCTAAAGACATGGTCTACGAAATATAAAAGGAATAAATTCCTATGCATCAGTAAAATCAGAGATTTACTTAATGCTCTCCATATTTTTAAATTTATTTTAAACTGCTCTCTACTCTCTGTTCTCCGTTATCTGCTCAAGCAGAGCTTGAGTTAGATATAATTCAATATTAATATAACATAAAAAATGGAGAAACTCCTGTTAAAAACAGATTGACAATTGTAGCTTAATACGTTATAATAAGAAAAATTAAAACTGGTGATTATGAAAAAGATTTTTTTACATTCAACTTTTTTAGGAAAAATACTTCGATTCCCATTAAAGCTAATTCCAGCAAAAGCAAAAGTCAGGGTTCTAACTGGTTTAAATAAGGGATTTCTTTGGATTGTAGGTTCTGGCGTACATTCTTACTGGTTAGGTTTTTTTGAAAAGGAAATACAGGATATATTCAAAAGTATCCTTAAAAAAGGTGATATATTTTTTGATATTGGCGCTCATGTTGGTTTTTTTTCTGTTCTGGCATCAAGAATAATAGGTAACGATGGAAAAGTCTTTGCATTCGAACCTTATCCGAGAAACATTTGTTACTTAAAGGAGCACATTAACATAAATCACTTAAAAAACATACAAGTATATGAAGATGCTGTTATGGATAAAGTTGGAGAGATGTATTTCCAAATTGATACAGACAGAGCTAAGGCACAAGGGAAAGTTGCAGACTCCGGAGATTTTAAGATTAAAACAGTTTCTTTGGACTCTTTATATCAAGAGGGTAAAATCCCATTACCGAATAGCATGAAAATTGATGTTGAGGGTGGAGAAGTTTTGGTAATAAAGGGGGCAATTTCTATTTTAAAAGAAGCAAAACCCATAATTATTCTTTCTACACATGGAGAAGAAGTTCACAAAAAATCTCTAACATTATTGAAAGAACTAGGATATTCATTTAAAAGTCTTAATCCAAATCTGGACATAGACAATACTCAAGAATTAATTGCAACTATTAAATAATTTAATTTTGAATATTTTACTTAAAATAAATTCTTTAATTCGGTTTTTAAATTACATAAAAAAACCTTGAAATCCATACACTTTTATGTTAAAATATATACTTTAATATAAGATATTAGGTTTAATAAATGAACATATTAGGAATTTCAGCTTATTACCATGACAGTGCAGCATGCTTAGTCCAGGACGGTAAGTTAATTGCAGCAGTACAAGAAGAAAGGTTCACTAGAAAGAAGCAGGATTTTGCATTCCCGAAGAATGCTGTAAAGTATTGTCTTGAAGAAGAAGGTTTAAAACTGGATGACCTTAATTATATTGCATTTTATGAGAAACCATTTATTAAATTTGAGAGGATTCTCGAGACCTACCTCGCATTTGCACCTATGGGAATATTCTCCTTCATAAAAGCTATACCCCTTTGGATTAGAGAGAAAATCTGGATGAAAACACATATTATTCAGGAGCTTGAAGAATTCGGTGAATTTAACGGGAAAATGATATTCCCTGAACATCACGAATCCCATGCAGCATCCGCATTTTTTGCATCACCATTCCAAGAAGCTGCATTTCTAACTATCGATGGGGTTGGAGAATGGACGACTTCGAGTTTTGGTATTGGTCAAGGGAATAATATTAAGATTTTATCAGAGATTCATTTCCCTCACTCACTGGGATTATTATACTCTGCTTTCACATATTACACCGGGTTCAAAGTAAACTCGGGAGAATATAAAGTTATGGGTTTAGCTCCTTATGGAAAACCTATTTACAAAGATTTAATTCTTGATAAGCTAATGGATCTTAAAGAAGATGGTTCTTTTATGTTAAATATGAAATACTTCAACTACTGCGCCGGTTTAACAATGACAAATAACAAGTTCCATAAATTATTCGATGGACCGCCAAGAAAATCTGAATCTAAACTTACTCAACGCGAAATGGATTTAGCTTCTTCCGTTCAAAAAGTAACTGAAGAAGTTATGATGAGGATGGCAAAACATATTCAGAAAGAAACCGGTAAGAAATTCCTTTGTCTTGCAGGCGGAGTTGCATTAAATTGTGTCAGTAATGGTAACATCCTTAGAGACGGACCTTATGAAGATATCTGGATTCAACCTGCCGCTGGTGATGCTGGTGGAGCATTAGGCGCTGCTTTATTTGTCTGGTATCAATACCTGGGGAATGAAAGAAAAGCTGATAATGAAAATGACTTTCAGCTGGGATCTTACCTGGGACCTGAGTTCAGCGACGACTTTCTAAAAAGATATTTGGAGGAGAAGGAATTTCCATACACAATCCTTACAGAAGAAGATATTCCTGAGAAGATCGCTGACCTGATAAATGACCAGAAGGTAATTGGCTGGTACCAGGGTCGAATGGAGTTTGGTCCGAGAGCGTTAGGAAGCAGGTCAATAATCGGCGATGCACGGTCACCTGAAATGCAGGAGACTATGAACCTGAAGATTAAATTTAGAGAAAGCTTCAGACCATTTGCACCTTCAGTCGCGGCGGAAGGATTCAGAGACTATTTTGAGATCGATAAAGAAAGTCCTTATATGCTGTTGGTAGCAAAATTAAAAGATGAAAAATTAAATAAGCTGACTCCTGAACAGGAAAAGCTAACAGGCATTGCAAAATTACGTGTTGCAAGATCAGAAGTTCCTGCCATTACTCATGTTAATAATACTGCAAGATTACAGACTGTAAATAAAAAATATAACCTCCTTTATCATAAGATGATTTCAAAGTTTTATTCAAAATATGGATGCCCTGTAATCATCAATACATCATTCAATGTCAGGGGAGAACCAATCGTCTGTACTCCGGAAGATGCATATTTATGTTTCATGAGAACTAATATGGATTATCTTATTCTGGGAAAGTATCTCCTGGAGAAGAAAGAACAAAAACCACTCGATAAAGATATCGATTGGCTAAGAGAATTTGAATTGGATTGAGGAATAAATTATGTCATTAATAAATGAAATAAAAAATATTAAAAGTACAAGAAAAGAATTAAAGAATTTTGGAATAGTAATGGCAATTGCATTTGGATTAGCCGGAGTTATCATGTTCTTCAAAGGTAACTCACTATATCTTTATTCCCTTATAATCTCCGGTGCTTTTTTGGTGCTTGGACTCTTTATCCCAAAAGCTCTTTTACCGCTTCAGAAAATATGGATGGGAATTGCGGTTGTAATCGGATTCTTTGTTTCAAGAATAATTCTAACTCTTTTATTCTTCCTCGTAATTACTCCAATGGGTTTATTCTTGAAATTAATCGGAAAAGATCTATTGAAAATAAAATTTAATCACAAATTAAATTCATACTGGATAACTAAAGAAACAAAAGTATTTAATAAAGAACAATATGAAAAACAATTTTAAATTTATGGAATATCAATATGAGTAAACTTTCAATTCTAAAGGAATTTCTTGAGTTCCTGAAAGAAAATAAGAAATGGTGGCTAACTCCAATTATAATTTTCTTACTATTACTTGGAGCATTGATAATATTCAGCAGTTCATCTGCCCTGGCACCATTCATCTATACTTTGTTTTAATAGAAAATTATTCAATGTTTACATTAATGAAAAAATATTTATGTTCACACTTGTATACATTTAAAATATCGGTGAGAGATTATGAAGAAAAAACAATTCAAATTTAAATTATTTTTATTGGTTATTTCATTGATATTTTGTTGTCTTTTTCTTGAGATAATACTTCGTTTGGGTATAATTGAAACAACAATATATCGACAGAAACTTACAGATGGGATTCAAGACGGAAAAAGGGTTAAGTTACTTTTTATCGGTGATTCTTTTGTGGATAGAAGACGAGGTTTTTATAAAAATATTATAAAAGGTTTAAGAAATGAAAATGTCGAAATTCTCAATACTGCTTTGGGTGGGATGGGACCTAATCATTATCTAATAGAGATGAAAACAAAAGGAAGGAAATTCGAACCAGATATTACATTTCTTTTTTATTATACAGGAAATGATCTAACTAATGTTGCTTATAATATGGAAAAGAAAAATAAATTTAAAGATGGTAATCTTATCAAAAAAATAATAAAATTTTTCTATACTTATCATTTCCTCATGGATAGATATCTGAAAACTAAAGCAATCTACATTAACTATCAAAACATTCATAGAAAAGAAAAATATCCTTATTCGGTACAGAAATGGATTGATGAAAATAAAA
>DAOVMD010000448.1 GCA_030630935.1 Candidatus Mcinerneyibacteriota bacterium
ACCAATTATTTTTTACTGTCTACTTATGGAAACGGATTACCATACAAAAATTGCGCTGATATTCCTTTCAGGGGCATTGATTTCTGATTTCTTTGATGGTCAGATCGCACGATATTACAATCAGGAAACTACATGGGGTAGGATTCTTGATCCAATCGCGGATAAAATTTTAATAAACGGAATCGCTGTGATCTTAACAATCACAAGAGGATTCCCGACTTGGTTAACAATCCTGATAATCGCACGTGATATTCTGATTATTTTAGTCGCTGTTCTCATGGGATTTGGAAAATCCAATACTATCCCACAATCTAATATCTGGGGAAAGGGAGCTTTAATCTTTATAATTTTGACAATGATTTCGTTTCTGATTCCAATTAAATTTTTTCTAAATATACGATTTGGTTTAATTATCGGGTCGGTTATTTTAATAATTATATCCGGAATAATTTATTTCATTAACTATCTTAAACTTGAATCTAAAAAATCTTCCCCGGATTAATTATATTATCCGGATCAAATATCTTTTTTATTTCCTTAGAGATTTTTAAATTTACTCCACCTAATTCCTTCTTTAAGTATTTTTTCTTAGTTAAACCAACTCCATGTTCGCCGGTAATTGAACCGCCAATATTAATCACGAAATCAATTAACTCGTCCAGGAGATTTTGAAGGTTTTTCATGTCAATTGCTGACCCTGGATCATACATAATATTGGTATGCAGATTTCCATAACCAATATGCCCGAATACTGCAATCTTTAACTTGAATCTACGCTGAACTTTGTGAATAAACTTAAAAAAATCCTCAAGCTGAGATATGGGAATCACTAAATCTTCATTTATCTTTCCCCGGGCAATATTAAATAATGCAGGTGATATGCCCTTTCTCATATCCATTAATTCAGAAAAACCCTCTTCGGTATTTGTATTTGAATGGCAAAAGATATCGAAATTCTTAATGAAATTCTTGATGAGTATTTCTAAATACTTGATCTCCGGTTTTAAGCCTTCAAACTTTAAAATCACAAGTGCTTTGGTTTCTTTCGGAATATTAATCTTCTTATATAATTCCGACGCCTTTAATGAAAACGTATCTATAAACTCGAAGATCGCTGGTTTATAACCGGTTTCATGGATCAGCCTGACAAATTTTAAACCCTCTTTTATACTGTCGAAAAACAATGATATCCCCCAAAGTGCTTCCGGGATTCGAATGATTGAAAGTTTTGCATCAAAAATAAAACCAAGTGTGCCTTCAGACCCAATTATTAAATCCTTTAAAGCATACCCCGCAACACTTTTTTTATAAATCCCGCCAACACGAAGAACCTCTCCTGAACCTGTGATAAATGTTAGACCTCGAACCCAATCCCCGGTTGTACCGTATTTAAAGACATTCAAGCCATTTGAATTCTCTGAAATATTCCCGCCTATTGTAGAGATTCCGGAAGATGCCGGGGCTGGAGGATAAAAATAACCGGTTTTGCAAAGGTAATTATTTAAATCATCAGGGATAACTCCTGCTTCAACTTGAATGAGGTTATCCTGAAAATTGGGCGGGGAAATTTTTATTAATTTCTCTGAAGATATCATTACACTTTTCGGACGCGAAATTGATGCACCACCGGTCATCCCGGTACCACCGCCACGGAAAAACAATGGGATTTTCCTGGTTCTGCAATGTTTAATGATTTTTACAATGTCTTCTATTGATTCAGGAAATATCACTAATTCAGGTGGATAAAGTTTACCGGTAGATATTACAGTTGCATCTGAATTGTAAACATGTAATATCTTTTCATCAGATAAAAGTTTACCTTTAAAGTTCTTCTTTAAAAATTTCATTCAAATAAATCAATTTATGTATTCTTACCCTGATTAAGTTTTGTAACTGTGGTTTTCTTAACAGGTGGCTTTCCTGATTTCTCTTTGAATAATTCACTTATCCCGCCGATACTTCCAAGAATCCCGGTTGTCTCAAGAGGTAAGAAAATTTTAGTTGCTTTACCATCTGCAACTTTCTGTAAGGTCTCAAGGTATTTTATTGCAATAAGGTCATTGGTTGGTTTACCGGAATGAATTGCAGTAAAGACAGTTTCAATGGCTTCAGCTTCACCCTTGGCAACTGTTAATCTCTTGAATTTCTCTGCTGATGCAACCCTTTCAATTGCCGCGGCCTGACCTTCTGCTTTAAGAATCTGTGCTTGTTTCTCACCTTCTGCACGATTAATTTCGGACATCTTCTCACCTTCTGCTTCAAGTATAACCGCACGTTTATTTCTCTCAGCTTTCATCTGCCTGTGCATAGCCTCAACAACATCAACCGGGGGTTCAATCCTCTGAAGCTCAACTCTAGTTACACGGGTTCCCCATTTATCAGTTGCAGTGTCAAGAATGGTACGTAAGGTTGTGTTAATCGTTTCACGGGAAGTAAGGGTTTCATCAAGAGCCATATCACCAACAATATTTCTCAAGTTTGTCTGGGCTAATTTCGTAATAGCTATCCAGAAATTCTTAATATTGTACAGGACCTTAAAGGCATCGGTTACTTCATAATAAATAACCGCATCAACTGTGACAACAACATTATCCTTTGTGATAACTTCCTGAGGTGGAACATCAACCACGTTCTCACGAAGATCAACCTTTGTTAAGCGTTCAATAAAGGGTACTATTATATTTAAACCACTTGTACAGATACGCTGGAACTTACCAAGACGCTCAACTACTCCCTTCTCGTACGGACGTATAATCCGAATCGCCATTGGGGCTATAATCAAAATTGCAAGAAATAAAAGTACTATAAAAACTATATACAT
>DAOVMD010000240.1 GCA_030630935.1 Candidatus Mcinerneyibacteriota bacterium
ATTAAGCATGCTTGATTCAGGGACTTCAGGCTTCAAAGCGTCTACGTATGGATTTGTCCCGATTGTAATGGCTTGTAAGAGCCTGACTGATGAAATCGCACTTTACGGCGGGCTGAAATATTCGTATAGTAAACTTTCTATTGAACTTGATGAACCGATTGTTTCGGAGGATGATGAAATCAGCAGCCTTGGTTTTGACCTGACTCAAATCACAGCGATTAAAGATGTGATTTCAGAGACTGCGATATTCTGGGGGGTTGTGACAAAATTAAAGAAAAACCGAACCTTTAATATTAGTGTCGGTTACCAATTAGGTACACAGAGAATATTTACCAATGTTCAATATTCTACAAAGTTTTTTAATTATGGTCTCGGGATGTATCCGGATAGCTTGATCTTCTTTCATCCCCAAGTAAATTTCCAGTATAACTTCTAAGGGAAGGGAGAGAAGATTATGAAAAAGGTATTAATAATTATTTTTACAATCCTATTTATTCTTCCTGTAGTTTTTTCGGAGCAGGCACCTTATGTCAGTTTTGATCTCAGTGAGGGTATTGTGATGTCGGATTCAATGAGTAACCTGACTTCCTACAACGTATTCGCAGATGTTGGGTATATTATTACCCGCCCTGATGGTTCTGCTTATATGATGATGTACGAACTGATTTACCAGGGGCCCGGACTCAGACCTTTAGGGTCAGAGTCACTTGCAGAACGTAACCAGGATCATTATTTCCTGTTTAAGTATATGAAAAATTTCTCAGATAAATTAACCTTCAAAGCAAAAGCAAATTATCTCTGGGAATTTTATCGACTGAGTAAATCAGAGGAGTGGGGCAGCGGGTTATATGATTTCACGCGCGGTGGAGTTGGGTTTGCACTTAGTTATAAGTTTTCACAAAGTGTGATTTTATCAGGCGACCTGAATTTTTTCCAGGTTAAGTATCCCAATTATAACGATTTATTTACTGAGTATATTACGAATCAGCAGATCTCCGAAGTTAAAGTTGATAATAACATTATTAAATTTTCTCTTTCACTTTCTAATAAAGTCTCAAGTGTTTTGAGTTACGGAGGAAAATTATCCTACACAATGAAATCATTTCCTAAACAGAGTGTTTTAGCATCAACCGGGGATTACTCATCCTCAAAACAAGAGGATACAGGACTTGGTTTAGATTTATCTTTGATGCGTGTAGTAGATAATGTTGTAATTGGGGGAAAGATTTCGTACTATCAGAATACCTCTAATCAGAATGTAATTGATATGAATGAAGGCGCACCATATTTTATTGAAGATTATTATAGTTATTCAATGTTTGAGATTAACCCGATTGTGAAATGGATGCTTAATAAAAAACATCAACTGTTATTTTCGTTATCGTATATTTCTAAGTCCTATGATAACAGGCCTTCACGGGAAGAAGACGGGTTATACAGGGAAGATAATTTAAAAAATAATTATTTATTATTCAGTACAATGTGGAATATTTCAGTCACAGAGTTTTTAAAAGTGCAGCCGGTTTATTTCTATAAATCTTCCAGTTCAAATAATGATTATTCATCATTTGTAAACTATAACTATAAACTGCATTACTTAGGAATTAATTTCCTATTTGAATACTAAACTACTGAATGGCAAAGAAAAAAAAGAAAAAATTTAAATTAATAACATCCCGAAATATTGGAATAATTATCACATTAATTATTGCCTTATATTATTTAAGGTTTGAACCTCCAATAATTCAATTAGCTGAAAGAAAAATTTATGATTATAAAGTCCGAAGCCGTGGAGTAAGAAAGGTTTCTGATAACGTTGTAATAATTGGAATTGATGATAAGAGTGTTGCTGCGCTCGAAGGAAAATATCCTATTAACAGGGGATATGTGGGGGAATGTATAAACATCCTAACTAGTTATTATAAACCAAAAGTTATAGGTCTCGATTTTGTATATCCAGCTCCTGCAGATCCTGATGGCGATGCATATTTTGGTCAGCATGTAGCATTTGCTAAGAATGTTGTTTTTGGAACGATTTTCAGTTTTGATCCGGATGTAGATGTAGATTATACGGTTGAGACTTCTACTGCATTGCGGTTTCAAACCAGGAGTTCTATTATTACTGAGTATGGCTTTAGACAATATAAGAAATATTTTATCAAAGCAACTGACTGTTTAATGAATATTCCAGATGTCTGTTATGGTGCTGCAGGTTTTGGATTTGTTAATGTTATCCAGGATTCCGATGGTCCAATCAGGGAAGCACCTATGGTAATATATTTTCAGGATCAGTACTTTCCATCATTCGATGTGGAAATTGCAAGATTATATTTTGATGTTCCACAAGATGAGGTATATATTCGTCCCGGCCTCGGTTTATCAATTGGAAAGAATATCTTTTTACCCACTAACAAGAATATGAATTTTCTTATTAATTATTATGGCCCGCATAAAACATTTAAATATTATTCGTTCATTGATATTATGTCAAAGCAAGTTGATAAAAAGGATATTGAAGGGAAGATTGTAATATTTGGTGTTTCAGGAACTGCAATGACTGATATGCAAACTACTCCATTTTCAACTGAAGAAGCAGCTAACCTACCGGGGATTGAGATACATGCTAATATCTTGGAGAGTATTATTAATGATGATTTTTACCTGGAATCTTCGAGTACATTCTTTGAAATGATAGAGTTTTTAGTTCTTATCCTTTTTGGTGTTATTATCATTATAATCATCAGTAAAACAAATCTGATTGGCAGTTTTGTATTCACAGGGGTGTTTACTTTCTTTTACTTCTTAATCAGTCAGATTCTGTTTAAAAAATATGGACTTATACTCCAGAGTGTATTCCCGGTTATGTTGGTTATAATGGTTTATATCTCGGTTACAATGTACAAGTACATAATTGAAGAGCACGAGAAACGCCATATTAAAAAAGCCTTCGGTCATTATATCTCACCTAATGTAATGAAGGAAGTTCTTGATAATCCGGAGCTTATGAAATTATCTTCACTTAAGAGAGAATTAACTATAATGTTCGTTGACGTTAAGAGTTTCACAACTTATTCAGAGAGCCATACGCCGGAAGAAGTTGTTAGTAATCTGAATGTTCTCCTTACTTTAATGACAAAGATTGTTCTGAATAATAACGGGACTCTCGATAAATATATAGGTGACTGCTTAATGGCATTCTGGGGTGCACCGTTCTGGTTCGAAGATCATGCATACTGGGCATGTAAAACCGGTCTGGAGATTCTGAAGGCAATTGATGATGAGAGAGTTAAACGAGAAGCAGAAGGCAAGGATTTCTTCGAGATTGGAATAGGAATGAATACCGGCGAGTGCGTTGTGGGTAATATGGGCTCAGATCAGATCATGGACTATACCGTAATAGGTGACGCAGTTAATACCGCCGCAAGAGTGGAAGGATTAACAAGAACTTATGACAGACCATTTGTGATTACTGAATTTACATTAGCAAAAGTTAATGATATCGCGACAGTTGAAGAATTGGGAGAAGCTACCGTCAAAGGGAAATTAAAAACATTTAAGGTTTATAATATTGAAAGCGTTGACATATCAAAGAGAGCATAGAAATCAGAGAGCAGATAACCGAGAGCAGAGAGCAGTTGTTTTACAGGGAAGCAGAACAATAATTGAAAAAGAAGGATAAACATGAAAAAGCTAATTTCAAGCATTTTAATAATTTCAATTTCACTAGTAATACTTTTTTTACCTGGTTGTGCTAAACCAGAGAAATTGAATACTCAAAACGCTAGCAAGAAAAAAGTTGATAAATTTATTGAAGATATAAATAAATCTATAAAAAGGAAAAGAAATTTTAATTATAAAAAGAAAATTAAATCATATAATCTTACCGATAAAGAATATATTGAAGTTCAAAACAAATTATCTGAAGGTTTAGATGATAAATTTTTTAATAAACAAATATACTTTAATAGTAATTCTGATGATAACGTTAAATTTTGTATTATATATTCAATGAAAACCCATTTTATCACACAATGGTACAAGAATTTTCCTAAAGAGGAAATTGTATTCAATAAAATATTACCGATTATTAAGGAATCTAATGATATGATAAGATATTTATGGTTGGATGAAATGGGGAACTTATTAATGGATATTCATAATAAAAAATTGCCTTTTTCAGAAGAGCATAGAACAAAAACCATGGATGAATTAATTTCTATTTTCACCAATGAAGGTAGTAGAAAAGAAATTAAAAATCAAGCTTTTGATACTTGGACTTTTGGTGAAATAAAAGAAGATAAAATATATGAAGTTTTTAATATACTAGTAAATAATGATGAAGATCTTTTTATGATAGGAGGAAGAGATTTTTCACTTTTAAGAATAAAAGCCCCTGAATTATATTCTCTAATGTTTAATATTTTAGAGAATAGGCAGAATTATTCAAATAAAATTCTACTAGGCGCATTATCATTTTTTAGAAATGCGGGAATTATTGGAGTAAACAAAGGTGATTTAGGTATTGAAAGGAGAATGAAATTAAAAAGAATATCACAAGAAATAATAGAAAGTAAGAATAATAAAGAAGTTAATGAAAGTGCAAAAGAAATTCTTTACATTATTGAATTAGGCGAAAAAGAAGGAGAGCACTAATGAAAAACAATAAAATAAAAAAAGAAATTTATTAACTCTTTAGCAGGTCGACGAACGGAGGGAGGAGATCCCGTATCGTGAAGCGCATCGGGAGATGTACGGGATTGACGGGATGAGTGCGCCAAGCAAAGCTTGTAATTTCTTATCGGTTAAAGTCCGATATGGGCAAAGTATAGCCAACAGCCCATCACCGAAGTTGCATTTATGGAGGTAACGAAATAAATGAAGCCAACTATAGGGAAATATCAGACCGCAACGCAAGTGAAGGTATTGAGCCCCGAAACGTTAAATATCAGAGAGGTCGACAGTTTGCAAATGCTGGAAGACAGAATGATTTATCTCGAAATGGCGAGAGATAAATTGCTCTCCCGGGGTCTGAGTCCGTGGTACGATATTGAATGGAGATTACAGGAACTTGGGAGAGCCTTAACGTTCTTTGTACTAAACCCGCACTTTTACGGGCATGTGCGTGATAATGAGTCCGGGCTAATAGGTGTCCATACCTCACCCATATTAGCGCTAAGAAAGAAGAGGTATAGCAAAGTAGGAGATGACGGGCTTAAAAGGCAAAGATTTTCCGAAGATGTTAAGGCAGTCGGACTAACTCATAGTAGAGGAGTAACAGGGGTAATGCCCTGCGAGGGAGATATATCCCACTCGAAGGGGTTAGCGTTAATATGTAAAGGTAAAGAGACACATAGTCTAAACCTTG
>DAOVMD010000122.1 GCA_030630935.1 Candidatus Mcinerneyibacteriota bacterium
ATATTTCCCAGGTCCATGTTCAAACAGCCGGTGCAGGAGGCCAACAGGGAGTTCGAGCAGAGATTGTAATGTTAGGCTTGAAGTCTCCTGCGGAGATTAAAGCAATTATCATGACTCGAATTAAGGAGTCGAAATTAGGTTTACATGTAGTTAAGGAGAGTTCAGTATCAACAGGAGTAAAAAAAGATAATAAAGTGTTAAAGGACATTCTAAATGAACTGAAAGAAGTAAAGAAACTGTTAGAAAAACCTTGACATTTAAAATTAAATCTGTTATAATCATCTAAATTCTAAGAAGAAGCGGTGCTTCTCACCTTGCGCCTCTCCTGTAAATAGGGGTTAGAGCTAAGAGGTCTGTAGTAAGAGACACATTTTAAAACTACTAATAGCCGTATTCTTTTTAGAGTACGGTTTTTTTTTAACTAGTAAACAAGGAGGAGAAGACTATTAAAGGAAGATTACAGATTAATGTAAACAACAGAATTAGAGCGAAACGGGTTCTTGTAATAGGACCAGCAGGCAAGCAATACGGAGAGAAATCCATTTCAGAGGCATTAGAAATTGCTGATGAAATTGGTTTGGATTTGGTTGAGGTATCCCCTAATGCCAACCCACCGGTCTGCAAAATCATGGATTTCGGAAAATATAAGTATGACCTTGATAAGAAGCGTCAGAAATCAAAGAAGAAGCAGAAGAAAATTGTTATCAAGGAGATTCAGTTTCGTCCAAAAACAGGCGAGCATGATTATCAGTTTAAGAAGGATCATATTGAGAAATTTCTTAAGAAAGGTTATAGGATAAAGGTTATAGTTTATTTTAGAGGCCGAGAGTTATCAAGGATTGATTTGGGGGAACAGATAATTACCCGTATTACCGAGGAACTTGGTGATTTAGTTGAAGTTATTCAGAGGATGCCATTAGAAGGTCGGCGTCTGGGCGCCTTGGTTGGACCGTCAAAACTATTAATTGAACAAATAGAGAAGGAGTTAAAAGATGAAGATAAAAGCAAAAACTCACAAAGGCACAAAAAAGCGAGTAAAGATAAAGGGGAAGAACAAGATAAAGGTTAACCATTGTTTTAGTGGTCACAAGAAAACCTCAAAAACATCAAAGAGGAAACGTCGATTACGAAAATCTAAGATGTTAAATGCGACTCTTGTTAAAGCAGCAAGAAGATTACTACATAAATAATTAAGGAGATTAAAGATGAGAGTAACTTATTCTGTTCAAAGAAGAAAACGGAAAAAGAAAATTATGAAGGCAGCTCGAGGTTTTCGAGGAGCCCGATCAAGAAGTTTTAAGAATGCAAAAGAAGCAGTCCAACATTCTTTACAATATTCTTTTAGAGATAGAAAGAATAGAAAGCGTGATTTCAGGCGCTTATGGATAGTAAGAATTAATGCAGCTGCTAATAATAACGGACTATCTTATAGTAAATTTATATTTGGCTTGAAAAAGGCCAATATGGATATTAATAGGAAGATATTATCTGATTTAGCAGTAAATAATCCAGAAGCATTCACTAAGCTTGTTGAAGTTGCAAAAGCCAGTATTTCTAATTAACCAGTACTTCTAATTAATTAGAATAATATGCTGAAAAAATTATCACCGCCGCAAATTATCGTTCTAAGTTTTATTAGTGCGATTTTTTTAGGTACAATCCTTTTATTTCTACCAATTTCAAAGGCAGGTCCCGGGCATCTTGGTTTTTTGGATGCCCTATTCACTGCGACTTCTGCAGTATGTGTAACCGGACTTATTGTTGTAGATACCGGAACTTACTTCAGTCCTTTTGGAAAAATTGTACTTTTAATATTGATTCAGCTTGGCGGGTTGGGAATTATGACATTCTCAACATTTTTCTTTGCTGTTATCGGCAAGAAAATTTCAATTAAGGAACAATTGCTATTAACAGATGTTTTAGGTGATTCTAAAAAAACATCGTTAATTGACCTTGTTAAGAAGATATTATTGTTAACTTTTATAATTGAATTTATTGGAGCGTTAGTTCTTTATTTGAAATGGATTCCCAAATATGGATTAATTGGAGCTATTCCAACTGCGATATTCCATTCAGTTTCTGCATTCTGTAATGCCGGTTTTTCAATTTATTCCAGTAGTTTTGAAGACTATAAAGGCGATGTGGTAATTGTTGGAACAATTGCAATTTTAATTCTTATTGGTGGTTTAGGATTTGTAGTGGTTAATGAATTATCTAATATTAAGAAAATGTTCAAGGAAAAAAAGCGTTTCTTTATCAAGCTTTCTTTGCAGACTAAATTAGTTTTCACGATGTCGGGAATTTTAATTTTATTTCCTGCGATTATTTTCTTTATTTTAGAGGCAAATAATGTACTAAGTGACCTTCCCTGGAAGGAGAAGATAATTGTAACATTATTCCAGATAATAACTCCGAGAACTGCCGGATTTAATGTAATCCCTATGGGTTCATTAAATAATGCAAGTCTGCTGCTTACTAAATTCCTAATGTTTATCGGAGCATCACCCGGGTCAACGGGTGGCGGGATTAAAACAACAACATTCTTTATTTTGATCCTGTTAGTTATAGCAATGTTAAAGGATCGAAAAAATATAGTAATATATAACAAAACCATCCCCGGATTTATAACGCAGAGAGTAGTTGTAATTGCTTTCCTTTCTATGATTTGGATTTTACTGGCAACTAATCTCTTATTATTTACAGAACAGGGACTCCTTGATAAAATTGCTCTTGAGCAGGGATATTTTGCTTCAATTGTATTTGAGGAAGTCTCAGCGTTTGGAACTGTTGGTTTATCAACCGGGATTACTCCTTACCTTTCTAAAACAGGAAAAATTATAGTTAGCATTTCAATGCTGCTCGGGAGGTTAGGACCTCTTACGATGGCATTGGCAATGACGAGGAAGGAACAAGTCCTCGATATAGGTTTCCCTGAAGAAAAAGTTATGGTAGGATAATAGGAGGAAATATAAAATGAGAAGTTTTGCAGTAATTGGTCTTGGTGAATTTGGTTTTTCAATTGCAAAAACCCTATCTGAACTTGGTGCAGAAGTAATTGCTATTGATGAAAGTCCGGAGCGTATTAAACTGATAGATAGCATTGTTACAAAAGCAATTACACTCGATGCCACAAATGAGAAGGCGATTAAATCAGTCGGAATTGAAAATGTGGATGTTGCAATAATTGCAATTGGTAAAAAGTTAGAAGCGAGTATTTTAGTTGCATTAATGTTAAAGGAGATTGGGATTAAAAGGATAGTTGCGAAAGCTATTTCTGAAATCCAGGGTCGACTCCTTGCAAGAGTAGGGGCGGATGAAGTGGTTTTTCCTGAAGTTGAGAGCGGGGAACGAATTGCAAATTCCCTCGTGTCTTCCAGTATAAACGACTTTATTAAACTTTCAAGTGAATATGCGGTTGTTGAGATTATTCCACCGACTGAGTTTTACAATAAATCCCTAAGCGAATTATCCTTACGCAGTAAATATAATATAAATGTAATTGGAATTCGCCCGGAAGACGATTCCGATAATATTAAGATTCTCCCTCTCGCAGAAGATGTAATTACTGAAGGAGACATGTTAATCGTTATCGGTGCAGTAAAAGATCTTGATAAATTTAAGAAGAAAAAATAAAAAATATTCTTGACTTAAATTGGAATATTATATATAATAACGTTTGTTAGTTAAAAAGAGGTTTTAAGATGAGAAGATATCTTTTTCTAGGAGCTTTCTTAATTTTAGTTTCTTTTTTCAGTATATCCTGTATGAAAGCTAAACTTGATTGGTCTTCCCCTGAAGGCGTTGTTAATACATTTGCAAATGCTGCAAAGCACGGCAACTATGAAACATTGGTTAAGACCACTTCAGGTGAATTAAGGAAGGAACTTGATGCATTAGGGAATCAGGACTTAGAAAAGAGATTTAAGAATATGGAGAATGCTTACGTTACATTTTCTAAAAAAGTAATGGACATGGAGGTAGATAATTATTATACCATCACAGCGAAAATCACAAAAGAAAATGGGAATATCGAATTCTTAATATTTCATGTAAAATTAGAAGAAGATAAATGGTTAATTTTTAAAATAATTGGGGGAAAAAATGAGTAAGAGATTTGTTTCCTATTTAACTGTATTGTTAGTTGTATTTTATTTTTTAGGATGTACTCCTGAAGATTCAATTGATCTATTATTAATTGATTTGCAATCACCGCCTGAAGAGATTACAAGAAAGATCCTTGCAATCGAGAAACTTAAAACACTTAAGGACCCAGAAGCAATTCCTTATTTAATTCCTGTTTTATCAGATAATAATCCTCAGGTCAGGATGAATGCTGCGGATTGTCTGGTAATATACGGTAAAGAGCTTCCGGCCGAGACAATTCCTCAGTTGAAGGAGAATTTGGCTAGTAATTCAGATAGAATTCGAACTGAGATAATGGATATATTATCTAAAATTGGTCGGCCTGCAATACCTGCTTTGCGAAGGGCACTTCAGTCAAATAATTCATTTATAAAATTATCTGCAATTAGAATTCTTGGTGAAATAGGGGATAAAAAGGTCATTTACGATTTGATCCAAACTCTGGAAAATACAAAAAGTGAAGAAGTTCAGGTTTTATGTGCAATTTCCCTCGCGAAACTTAAATCACCTGCTGCAATTGAATCATTACAGAGATTATTGAATACCAGTAAATCTTTTGATGTCAAGGTTTCAGCCATTCGTGCAATTGGAGAATTGCAATCAAAGGACTCTGCAATTTTACTAGTTAAATTACTTGAGGATAAGAAAGAGAAACCAGGGCTCAAGGTTGAAGCAATTAAAGCTCTCGAAAGTATGGATATCAAAACACCTGAATTGAAGAAAAGTTTAATTAAATTAGTCTCGTCCAATAACAATAAATTGAGAATGGAATCCATTTATTATCTTTTTAAACTTGGAGATTCAAGGGGAATGAAATTCCTTAGAGAGGATGTTGATGAGAAATATCCCGGGCAAGCACAAATGGCAATAATTGTTTTAGGTAGGACAGGTGATACTTCAAAGAATACTATCGCCGTATTAAAAAAGGCAACAAAATTTTCAAATGAAACTCTTACAATCCTTGCTGCGAAATCATTGGTTCAATGCGGGAATGATAATGGGCGAAAGATTTTAATTGAATGCTTAAGGTCCTGTAAGGACATGGGAAATAAATTGATTTCAATTGACTATATTGCTGAGCTTAAAATAAAAGAAGCTTCTCCAATTTTAATTGAACTCTTTAGAGGGTCAAAAGATTTTGGAATGATTAATTCTTTATTGAAAGCATTTAAAGTTTTACAGATCAACGATTCAATTCCTGAGTTGAAGACGAAGTATTTAGAACTTGCATCTCAACCTGAATTAAAGATTGTAATTATGGAATTACTGGTTAATTTTCATACCCCGGAAGCAAAGACAGTATTATCAGAACTATATACATATGAAGAGGATAAGGATAGATATTTTCGTTATGAACTGAATAAAATAATAAAAGGTTGGTAGGAATGGGATTATTTTCATCTAAGGAAGAAAAGTTTCAAAAAGCATTTAATGAAGGTATGGATTTTTATCATCAAAAAGAATATGGTGAATCGATTCAGGAATTTAAAAAAGCATTAGATTACAAAGATGATTCAGTTGAATGCTTATACTTTTTAGGCTCTTCATATTTTAGAAGGGATGATAAAGAAAATGCACTTTTAATACTTAGAAAAGCTTTGAAGCTTGAACCTCAATACAGTGAGTTTTTTGAGAAAGAAGGTATGGAATATTATGATAATGGCGATTATGAAGAAGCAAAACTTGTGTTTGAGGAAGGCTTATTGGTAACCCAGAATGAAAGTCTCATAGCCGCTTATGCTAATATCCTTTCCGTAGTTGGTGAATTGGAGGAAGCGATTAAAATCTTGACTAAGTTACTAAAAACAGCAAAAGATAAAAAATCGATTTACCTGGATTTAGCATTCTGTTATACCGAACTTGCCGATAAGACTAAAGCATTGCAGTATTTCTCAAAAGCACATAAGCTCGACCCTGAGAATACAAATATTTTGAATAATATCGGTCTCTTATATGCGAGGAATGATCAATATGACGAAGCTATAAAAATATTTAATAAGGCAGTTGAACTTGATCCGGATGATGCCTTAATTCATCATAACATAGGGAATATTTATTTCTCAATAGGAAAATTTACGGATGCAGAGAGAGAATACTCCAAAGCAATCGAGATTGACCCGTCATTTGAAGGTGAAACAAATCTTAAAGGGATTGAGGATTTTAATACAGGGAAATATTCGGATGAAGAAGAAGAGTTAATCAAATTAACTCAAACTAGTGAGAATAAAGCTGAACAATTTAATAGTCTTGGTTTATTCTATTTCAATAAAGGTAAGGTAGATATGTCAATAGAGTCTTTTAAAAAAGCTCTTGGAATTGTTTCTGATTATGCTGTATGTTATTCAAATCTGGGTTATGCTTACGCTGAACAAGGTCTTTATTTTAAAGCTCTGCAAGCACTTAAAGACGCAATTAAAATTTTACCTGAAAGTGCTTATCTCCATAATAAACTTGCAATATTCTATGAGAAACAAGGGAAATTTGAAGAAGCAGATAAGGAATTTGAATCATCTGCAAAATTTGATCCGCATTATGGGAATACTTTCTATTTAACCGGCTTACTTTGGGAATCAAGAGGCTTTATAAAACAAGCCCAGAGATTCTTCGATAAATTTATTAGATTTGGTATTGATCAAAATATGAAGGCTATTGCAGAACAGAAATTGGCAAATATTAATATTTTACTTAAACAAAAAAGAGCAAAACAACCTGAAAAAATTGAAGAAGGAGATGAATAATGGGATATACTGAATTTCTTAAAAGCAATAAATTCTTTAAAAACCTTAATGATGAAGACCTCGCCTCATTAGAGAAATTCGCTGAACTAAAAAAGTTTCAAAAAAACGAAATGATATTTTCCGAAGAAGAAGCAGGGGATGAATTGTTCATTATTAAATCCGGAACCGTAAAAGTCTTACGCCAAATAAAAAATGAAGAGCAGACAATTGTAATATTAAATCCTGGAGAGTTTTTTGGAGAGATGGCCCTCTTCGATAAATATCCCCGATCCGCATCCGTGAAAATGATGGATGATGGAGAGTTGGTAGTTTTAGAAAAATCTGATTTTGAAGAGATGAAAACTAAGGTTCCTTCACTTGTCATTAAGTTAATGGAGATTGTGATTACAACTCTTTCAGATAGGTTAAGGCAGGCAAATAGAAACTTTGAGGTAATTTCATTCTGGTTAACATAAAATACTCCAGATCATTTTTAAAATATTTCGTACTTGTTTTTATAATTATTATCCCTACTATTGCTCAAGTTTATTCAACTAATATCCCTAAGTTTTTGTCAAAAAATGATATTTCATTTGGTTTATATTTTGGGAATGTGTACAATTATCAGTTCGGGTATGATATTATTAATGCTGAAGCTAATAACCTGAATGATAGTAGGATGCAAGTCAGAGGCTTATTTATTTCTAAACCAGTCTCAAAAATAATCGAAATGCGCCTTTCATATACAAATTTCAGCTGCTCTGGAATCCCGATAATTATTAAAGACAGAAGAAGTTATGCGTTTGATTTTCTTGTGAATAGTTTCTCTTTCGATCTGAAATTTTTATTATTAAATAAATTTGGATTAAAAGTTGGATTGATTTCTAATCTTACAATGAACTATCAATTTTATCATGTTTATGAATTCTCTTACCCAAATATAAAAGAACTAAAAATTCGAGATGAATTTTATTTCGGGACCTCTCCAGGTATATCAATCGGGGTCCATTACCCGGATTCCGGCTTCGGGATTTACCTCGAAGTAAATAGGGAATATATAATTGAGAATAATAAATTTAAACATTACGGTAATATCTTGAAACTTATGTTCCAAATCTCATTTAAGAATGTTTTTAGGAAGGATTATTCTAAATGATGGTAGTGTGAAAAGTAATATGAAAGAATATGAAACATAAAACAGCCCCGAAATCAGTTCTTTGACATACTAATTTCTATATTCTTGTATAACTTAATATAATACTCTTGTTTATAACCTCTGA
>DAOVMD010000421.1 GCA_030630935.1 Candidatus Mcinerneyibacteriota bacterium
GCTTAAGAGGCGGAGTTTCTTAAGCGTGGGACTCATAATGGACTTACTTATATTGTTTATAATAAGAAGTTTTTACAGTCCTGGAAGGACTGATGGTAGTAGCCCAGCAATTCATTGCTGGGTTAGAATGTAAAAAGAGAATAACAGTCCCATAGGGACTGTTGTTGGTTCAAAGGAATTAATTCCTGTGAATAATTATATAAACAGTTTATGTTCAAAGGAAATTAAGAATGTTTTTTTATTATATATATAATCGGGACTGAAGTCCCTCGTCGTGCAGCTGTCCCTACAGGACAGTGTACATCGGGGGGATATCTCTACCCAGCAATAAATTGCTGGGCTATTATCAGTTGTCCTTTCAGGACAAATATTGAAAACTTTGTTAAATTCAATCGGGAGGATTATTAATGACAATCAGGGTTAAGGCCCTTAACCCCTACTGCTATCTATAAAACAACTGTTCTCTGCTCTCTGATATCTGCTCTCTACTCAAGCAACAAAGTTGCTTGAGAATAGCAGGTTGACTACCGAAGGGAGGAAATCCCGATAGAGAAACTCATCGGGAGACTTAAAAAGAGACTTGTAATGGACTTACTTATATTAGTTATAATTGTTTGGAGCGAACATAGAATAAAATAAGGATTTATCTTAATTTATTATTTTTATATAACTGCGTAAATATAATTCGTCATTAAAAAACATTATTTTCAGTTGCACGATTTGTCAATTGACAAATCGTGCAACTGACATGAATAATAATTATAGGGAATAATTTTTACAATACTAAACTATTATCTCAGTCAACTAGCAAACTTAGTCTGAAGCATTTACCTATGCCTTCATTTTTCCGGAATAAAAGTGATGACACTCCAACCATAGATGGGGACAATTAATTCTTTAAGGTGATAATTTTCTAAATTGGGTAAAATAAAACATAGAATCCCATCCTTTTCTCCTAAATAAACTTCTTTCCCTGAGATTTCATCAATGAATCCAGCCTTGTCTCCTGGGTTGGGAACATATTCTTTTTCCCAGTCCCAATATTTTTTATTTCGGCAATTGTTCAGAAAATCTGTTAACCCAATCACCAGGTCCTTTGCATTATCTTTGTCCTTTATTTTTTCTAACCATGAAAAATAATTTCGGGGGCAATAATAAGTACCCAGTTCATCCTGATGCTTTAATAACGAATCTATATCCCCGGTTTTTGTCCAAAAATAAGAATATCCATGTGGATCAAGTTTAATATCTTCATCCAAAATAACTTTAAAATTCTCAACATCTCCATAATATTCATAAGCCCTATAAGGAAGGCAACCTGCTTCTTTATAAAAGTAACTATCTTTATTCAATTTATGATAGTTTGATATAAAAATTTTCCAGATCATTTTTCTTTTTTCCAATACTCGAGGATCCCGACTCTCCCTCCACTCATTATGCATTTGAAATCTCTGGGCAAAGGCAAAACAAATCTTTGATTCCGGAAGGTCGGGATATCTTTGAAACATTTCCTGGGAAAACTTAACCGCGTTTACAATCTCATCACGTCGGATAAAAATCTCAACCAAACCCTCAAATATTTCCGGAGTCCGCTCACCTTCTTGGTATCTTTTAAAATATTCCTTGAAATTATGTTTCTCATTATAAATCTTATTAAAAACATCTATATAAGATTGGAAAGAAAATGGATACCTTCTACATCCTGTCCGATCCAACTCCTCGCCCTCATTATTAAGGAATAAACAACGTGTGTTGTTTGTAATATGATATTCATTCCGAAACTTTACGTTATCATGAAGTATTATTAGAGGAATTAAATTAAACTTTATAGTCCTTTCTTTTTCATAAGAATCAAGCGATTCTTGAACTTCACTTTCAGGTTTTCTAATTAGAACTAATATTTTTTTACCTTCTTCACGAGCAGCAAGCACTGCTTCATCCTTATCATAATATTTTTTTAATGGCTTGCTCAATTTTTTTCTAATATTAAATTCTTCTTTAAATGATCCCAGGTTATCCGGATTGATATCATCAATTAAATCTAATTTAATCTTGCATTTCTTAGGATAATAAATCCGTAAAAGTCCATATTTTATTAAGTCGAGATTATTTGGATTAGATTTTAGCTCTTCCGCTAATTCATGTGGTCTATAGAGTTTAAAATACATTGTTAAATAAAAAGTACAAGCTTGATAATCCTCATTAATATAACAGAGATAAGCAAAATAACAATAATTATACTCCTTTTTTAGTTCTTTCATCTTATTTTGATCTTCAGCCTTTAATAATTTATATGCTTTTGCATATTCTTTCTTTGCAAAATAATAATCTATTTCATATAATGGTAATTTGGTTTTCATATTAGGGATAAATCTCTTCTGGAACGAAATAACCATTTTCAATTGCTTCATCCTTATCTCTATCTTTTCGGAAGATTGGTGACAACGAATACTATTTCGTGAAATCTTTGCATTTATCATTTCAGTAACTTCCTGAATATTTCCATATTTATCCAGGAATATTTTCAGCTCCTTTTCTTGAACTTCAGGGTTTTCAAGCCTAAATATTGAATCTAAATATACCTCCTTCAATGGGAAATAAGGTTCTTTATTAACGAGTGGTTTTATTTTCTGTATTGCAGCTAATGGATCATCAACAGAAAGATGTTTTATCCGAACTATGGTCTTAGTGGATTCCGGACCAACAACTCTAATCTTTCGCTTAACCATTCGAATAAACATTGGCTTAAAAATATAAATAAAAACAATATCTGCTTCATCTATATCTCTAAGTACTAAATCCGGATATATTCTGTCTTCAATAAGGTAATCAAAATAACCTTCAATATTTTTAGCTTCAAAAGCTGGAATTTCTTTACCCCAACTATAATTTCGTAATTTATAATTTAGAATGATTTTTCCATCATATATAATGAATGCACTTACACTAATAAGTTCAGTTTTTATTTTGGAAAATATCTCTGTATAGATAAACATGTGAGTCCCAGGATAGCATCTCAAGTGTTCTTTAACAACCTTAACTCTAGGACATAAAAATAAATAAACAAAAACCAAAATGAAAAGGATAATAATAATTCTAAAAAATTTACGAATAGATTTCTTCATAAAAAACCTCTTTATATTAATATTATACCACCA
>DAOVMD010000319.1 GCA_030630935.1 Candidatus Mcinerneyibacteriota bacterium
AGAAGATCATCTTTATATTTCTTTATCTGTGAATCCTGGCATGTATCATAAAATGAGACCGATGAGAGAGCAATCCCCAAAGTCCTTGAAAACGTGTTTAGTTTTTGGTAAAATCTCAGTCGTAACTCTTCGTCTTTTAATAGAAGTTCATATTCTTCTTCGTCTAACTTATTCTTTATAATCTTGAATAAATCCCATAACTCCGAATATCTCTGAGGTAAGTTCTTGACTTCTGTATTGATACTGTTTAAAATCCCTTCAAGATCTGCTTCTTCAAAATTCTCAAGAGCACTGTATTGAACCAATGCTTCGTTTAGTTCCCCTAATAATCCCATGTAATCAATAATAAATCCGAACTCCTTACCTTCGTAAATCCGGTTTACCCGGGCAATTGCCTGGAGTAAGTTATGTTCTTTTAGGTTTTTTACCAGGTATAACACTGTATTGGGAGGGCAATCAAATCCTGTTAATAGTTTATCTACCACAATTAGAATTTCTGGTTCGTCATGGTTTTCAAATGCAAATTTAATCTTACGGTTATATTCTTTCTCTGAACCATATTTTTGCATCATGATATCCCAGAATTTTTTAATTTCACTTTTTGTCTCATCATAAATATCTTCATACCCTTCTCTCTCATCAGGTCCGGAGATAATTACGTCCGAAGTTACCTGCCCAATCTCGTCAAGGAATTTTTTAAATTTAAGAGCTTGATCCTTTGATGCGGTAGCTAATTGTGCCTTGAATCCTGTATCTTTCCAAGTCATAGAATAATGATTACTGATGTCAAATGCTATACAATATGTTGTCTGGTCAGAAGAATAAATCTTTTCAATCCTGGAAAATTTCTTCTTGAGGTCTGCGGTCTGGTATTCATTCAGCGGCTCACAAACTCTGTTAAACCACTTGTCAACAGAATCCTTTTGAACATTCTGGATAGCCACCCGGCCTTCATATAATAGTGGAACAACGGCTTTATCCTTTATCGCTTGATCAATTAAATATGTATGAATAAATCCTCCGAATTTCATTGCGGTGTTCTTCTCTTTCTTCATCAAGGGTGTACCGGTGAAACCTATGAAACAGGCACGGGGAAGAATCTTGTACATCTTCGCACCCAGAATACCATAGATTGATTTGTGGCTTTCATCAACTAAAACAAAAATATTAGGATCATCTATCTTTAAGTTCTGTTTGTTAAGTCCGGCTTCAAATTTCTTTAACACTGTAGTAATTATGGTCTTTCGATTATTCGCAAGACTCTCAAAAAGATCTACCCCGGAAGTCGCTTGATGTGGTTTCATCTCACACCTTTCAAAGGTGTCGCTTAACTGCTCATCAAGTAAGATTCTATCAGTCACAATAATTAATCGAGGATTCTCAATCTCGGGCTCTAAAGCAAGTGCCGTGGCAAGCATAACCATAGTAAGAGATTTACCTGAACCCTGAGTATGCCAGATTACTCCGCCGTTTCTTTTTCCGTTTTCGTCCCGGGTCTTTATTCTTATCAATGTCTCTTTAATGGAGAAGTACTGCTGATACCGGGCAATCTTCTTTTCCGCACCGTCAAACACAATAAATTTTCTGCTTAATTCAAGTAATCGTGAGTGTGAACAGAGAGAGTAAATTAATCTATCCTGAGAAGTGACCTCTCTTCCTTTTGATTCAAGTTGGTCAAAGTATTGACGGACATACCTGAAGCGCTTACTAAATAAAACATCTTTCTGTTCTGTGCTTAAGGGTTGATTAACCAGGTCTTCTAAACTCGATTCCGATTGTTCCGATTCACGCCACTGAAACCAGAATCGCTCCGGAGCTCCAACGGATGCATACCTGCCTTCGTTCTTAGTCAGGGTTAATAAAATCTGTGAGAAGATAAATAACTGGGGAATCTCATCTTCTCTTTGATTCCGAATCTGCTGTGAGATGGCTTCTTTTAATGGAGCTTTAAGGTCAGGTCGTTTGCACTCGATTACGACAAATGGAATACCATTTATAAAAAGGATAATATCCGGTCTACGATGACCATGAACTTTGAATTTCTCGACCTCAAACTCTTCCGTGACATGGTAAACATTATTCTCCGGATTGACCCAATCAATATATTTGAAGTTAAAACTTTTCTTGCCATCTGGGAGATTCTCTGCGAAGCTCTTACCAAAAATCAGAAGATCATAAATGTTTTTACTGGTTCTGATTAATCCGTCAAAAGGTACTCGCTTTAAGGTTTCAATTGCTTCGGTCACATTATTATTAGAGAATTTTCGGGTCTTACCGTTATACGTGAACTTGTTAATTAAATGAAGCTGTGACTCTAAAATATTCTCCAAAATAACCTGGGAACTCTTACCACGTCTCTCTTTATACGCGTCCTCAGGAGAGATATACTCATAGCCCAGCTTAATCAAAAGCTGTAATGCGGGAACCTGAGATATATGATCTTCTAAAAATGATGGTAATTCTGACATTATTCGTGCTTCCTGTGTTTGTCATTGCGAGGCTTTCCTGAAAGGAATGCCGCGGCAATCTGGTTTATAATCAATATTTACGCAGGTGAATTGACTTGTTTAAATTCATCTGTTATAAATTTTAATGATCTAAATATAATAAATCCTTCCAATTACTTGGAAAACCTAATAAAAATAAGTGATTATTTATATAATTATTATTATCAATCAAGTTTGTTATTTTTTCTTGTGTGTTTTTCATTACCTCTTTATTAATTGAATTTAATAAATAGATAATCGACAAAATTAAAACGAATACTTTTTTGTTATTTAATTTAGTCCAGTCGGGATTCTTAGGTACTTTAAATTTTATGGCAAGGTCTCGATTCCATAAACGACAATGGTGAGCGCAGATATTCCGGATATAAGAAAAGGTATGTAGCCAACTGGGTAAAACAGAAGAATGAATTTTATAATTCTTAGAAATCTCTATCTTATCTTTATCACGTAAATTTTTAAATAAAAGAGAAAGAGAACCAAAAGACATTATTTCTACGACCATCCAGATGGGAAGTTTTGGAAAATATAAATACTTCTTTCTGTAATGAGAAATAAATTTTTCTTTTGCACGGTTTGTTTCATCATGAATTTTTTCAAGCCATTTTTCATAATCATAAAAAGTTGAATTAAAATTATATTTATTTTCATGAACGAATGCTCCGTATTTATGTGAAAGGTGATATGCAATTTTTGTCCGAAATGATATTTCAACGGCTTCTAAAACTTCATCTATGATAAAGCGAAGATTTTTATCAAAATTATATAAATTAATGATCATTTTAAATGTTATATTTTCTTTAAAAATATGTCGGGATTTTTCAAAAGGAATACAATAGGGACTAAATCGGTAGTAATTTACATGAGAAATGAAATTTAGGGACTTATTAAAGTTTTCAATTTTTAATCCGCGAGTTTTAAGTAAATTAAGTTGAGCGGTAAATGACAAGGGTGGTTTTTTATACTCTTCCATTATCGCCATCCTTTAATAAAATCTCTTGAGAAAAAAAAGACCTGCCAAAAGTGCGCATCGTTGAGAGGCGTGGCAGGTATGTTAATATTATTGTACTGTATTTTTTTAAAAAAGTCAAGTATTTTTTTTGAAAAGTCACAAAGTTTTTTTAGAAAGGCTAATCTTTTGTTTGAAATGCTGCTTATAAACAACAACCTTTTATATAAAAAAAAAGACCTGCCCGGTTGCGCATCGTTGAGAGGCGTGGCAGGTGTGTTGGTAATAGTATACATTATTTTCCTGCTGAAGTCAAATACATTTTTCAAATTATAAGTCCTCCGGTATTGTCATTGCGAGGCTTGTCCAGAGCAAAGCGAAGGAACTATCAAAGTGAATGCCTCCGGCAATCTCTTTTATAATCAACATTCTCATAACACTATATCTTTCCTTTCTTCCTGCGATTCTTATGGATTTTTTTATGATTTGCCTTCGGAACAACTCGAGTATTCTTCTTAGTAGTCTTACCGCCCTCTGCAACAGGTTTTACATGATGCAACTCTTTGCCTTTAGGTAATTTCCCACTTTTATGGCCCTTTTGTTTTATTACTTTTTTTACTTTAGCTGGACTTCTCTCCTTCTTCACCTGTGCTTTTGTTGCTTTTCTTTTTGCCATTTTAACCTTCTTTGTTTTTACCCGGTACTGTGAAATGTTTTTTCACAGAAACCTGTTATTTATCGAATAATACGATCTTTACAGGACTTTCGGCTTCCTCTCCCCCATTTGCCTGTCTTGATGGAGTTTACAAATAAAAAATTAACCACTGAACACAC
>DAOVMD010000456.1 GCA_030630935.1 Candidatus Mcinerneyibacteriota bacterium
AAACCATGTTGTACATGGTATTATTTTTTAGATTTCGGTTTAGCTGCTGATTTTTTGACTTTTGAACTTATTCCGCCTGCAACTTTCTCAATGATTCCGGGTATAAGATCAAGAACTTTTCCGAACTGACTACCTTTCTCATTTACTAATAAAAGTTGAGTGTTTTCTTTATCTGACACAATAAACCCAACCGGGATAATTGAAATTCCGCCGCCGGAACCACCCATGAAATTCCCTGGTTCTTTTGAAGTTGAATGTCCACCGACACCAAAACCAAGTGAAACCTGTGTAATAGGAATGATTACCTTATCTCCCATCTTAACTGGTTCTCCAACTACCGTATTTGTTTCAGCAATATTTTTCATCTGCCCAAGAATCTCTTTAATTGCCTCACTAATATTCATTTAACAAACCTCCATTTTTTAAATTAAATCTTCAAGTTCTTCTTTTATATCTTCTTGATTTGGATCAATCTCTAAAGATTTTTTAAATAATTTAATCGCCTCGTCATCAATATGTCTAATTTTATATAGTATCCCCAGATCATTATATGCCTGGATAAAATCCGGGGCAAGGTTTATTGCATACGTGAGTTCTTGTGTTGCTAACTCAAATGCAAACTCATCATCTGTAAGATCTTCCCATAACTCTTCCTTTGTAACATCCTCAAAAAATACTTTTGAATATAGAACTCCAAGGTTATAATGTGCATCAACATTCTTATCATCAAGCTCAATTACCCTGGTAAATGTATCTTTCGCTTTTTTAAAATGTTTTGAGATCCCATACTCAATTCCCAGATCAATTAACAAATCAATATCATCTGGGGTCTCGGCTAGTTTCTTTTCTAATTCTTCAAATTTACTCACTCTCAAACTCCTTTTTTAATTTTATAACATCCGAAAATATCCTGGGTGACAGAAAAAATAAATTAAAAAGATAGGTCTTTATCTCCACTTCACCTTCAGTCTCAAAGAACAGGTCAAATTTTCCAAAAGACGGAAATACATTTAGTTTCAATTTCTTCGACCTTAACATCTCAATAACCGGAATGAAATAACCATAACTTGCACCATCAGTTGCCGGATTACCTAAAGAATACCTGCAGTTAAAAAATCCTGAAAAGTAAAGTGAATTAATTACCTTTTTCAATACCCGTAAAATTCTACGGTAATTATTTAGAATAATATGGTAATCAAATTTACCTTTCTTCTTTACATCTTTACGCTGTGACTTTTTAATGTCCCACCGTTTTGATTGTTTCTCTTTTTTTTTATCTTCTTCAAAAAGTTTAAAATTAAAGAACGATATTCTCAGGTCTGCAGTCTTCCCGCTTCTGTACCTGAAGTAAATTAAATTCCAGGCAACCTTACAAAGAACATTATATTTAAATTCATCTATTTTCTCTACATGAACTTTAATAATAATCGGAACAAATAACAAAACTATAAATAACAGGATAAATATCATATTTATCCAAAGAACAACTTAGCCAGGTCGTATTCTTTTTTGGGAACAGTTTTTAGTTCTCCCACTCCTTCTTCCAGCTCAACAAATTTAATCTTTGATTCTCTTAATGCAACCATCTTCCCAAAACCGCCTTCATCAATCAAATCAATAACCCGAACTCCATACCTCGTCCCGAGTACTATATCAAATGCACTTGGTCTCCCGCCACGTTGAAGATGACCTAAGACAAGGTGTCTTGTCTCAAGCTTTGTCCTATCCTCGATCTCATTCTTCAAAACTTCACAAATCCCGATACCCGTTCCCAACTGTACATGACCAAAATCATCCGTCTCAGCTGCATGCATAATATGTCTTCTTAATCCCGGATCTTCAGCACCTTCCGCAACTGCAACAATTGTATAATTATGGTTCTTATGCCGTTTAAGAATCTTCTTACATAACTCATCTGTATCAAATGGTTCTTCAGGAATTAAAATAAAGTGCGCACCGCCGGCAAGTCCTCCGTGCAAAGTTATCCAACCTGCATGACGCCCCATAACCTCAACTACCATGACTCGCCTGTGCGATTCGGTAGTTGTATGCAGCCACGATAAAGTCTCGGCTACACGATTTATAGCAGTATCAAAACCAAAAGTGTAGTCAGTGGCATTCACGTCATTATCAATGGTCTTCGGAACACCTACAACATTTAACCCACCCTTAAATAACTTATTCGCAACACCTAATGTATCTTCTCCGCCAACCGCAATCAAGGCATGAAGTCCTAAATCTTTGAAATTCTTCTTCACTGTCTCAGGACCGTTTTCACGTTTGTAAATATTTGTACGGGAACTGCCAAGGATTGTACCGCCCCTGGTATGAATACCTTCAACTTTCTTTATATTTAATTCTTCGTAATTCTTATCAAGTATTCCACGCCAACCTTCATAAAAACCGTAAATCTTATATCCCTTCTGTTTCCCTGCATATACAATCCCGCGAATTACTGCATTTAATCCCGGGGCATCACCGCCACCGGTTAATATTCCAATAATCTTCTTTTCAGACATTTTTACCTCCAATAAATTTGTTTATAATTATACTTTATACAGTAAAAAAAGTCAAGAGAAAAATAGTGACATGATGTTACAATATGAAAATGTTAACATTAATTACTAAATAGAAATGTTAACTTTTTACTTGCTTACTAATCTTTTAACATGATATAATTCACCTCCGAAGTGAGGGAGCGGGAGCGACCGAACAAAGGAGGTGAATT
>DAOVMD010000254.1 GCA_030630935.1 Candidatus Mcinerneyibacteriota bacterium
AAACAATGGGGTTTCACCCCTATCAATCATAAATGCGTAGCGTTTGCGTTAGAATTTTTCAATTATCAAACGATTATTTTATTTTCAAATAAATAAATATTTTATACTAAGAAATATTGCTCTAAACAAATGCAGCACAATAATTAATGTAAAATCAGTTTATCAATTAATAAGGGAGCAAGCACCCTTTGAACATAAGTGTTTGTAAACCTAATCATGTCACTATATAACAAACCCTGCTTGCAGGGCTAAACTGGAACGTGATGATGTTAAAACTTTTATATAATTTAATGTATTATTATCAGTCATAACAATGGGATTTCACCCCCATAAATCATAAATCCTGAGCGAAGGGCAGTTTTTTACAAAATTTCTGAGCGAAGTAATTATAACTTTTGCTTGACAAAGAAAAAATTTTGTATTATAATTTGAAATAATGTATAAATCAGGAAGTTCATGAAGAAGTTTCTAATTCTTATATTTTTAGTATTATTTTCAGTTTCATTAATATATACTGATGAAGAAGTAAAAGATGAAGAAGTTAATCCATCGAGTGAATCAGAAGTTGTTATTGATGATGATGAAGATGTTCTAAGGATTCTAACACAGAAAGGGAATGTTCAACTTAAGAATCTTGATGATAGACAGATTATAATTTATGATTTTGCCCGGATTTCATATAATAAGATAATTTTTGAAGCGGATAAACTTACGATTGAAAAGTTTAAGGATTCAGATCTTACTTTAATACATGGTGATAAGAATGTTTTTGTTCATGATCAGGAGACAGGATTTATATTAGAAGCCGGGAAGATAGTTTATAATTCAAAAAGAGATTTCATATATACAACTGTTAATCCAATAATCACTGTTGAAGAGAAAGATATCAGGATCACGTCAAAAGAAGCGTTCTTTTATCGAGAGCAGAAATTAGCAGATGCAATTAGTGATGTTGATTTCATCTACAATGATTATAAAGGTAAGGGCGACCGTTTACAATACTACAAAGCAGACGAGAAAGTTTTTTTAAAAGGTTCAGCAAAGATAAACCGTAAAGACGGTTCATATATGGAGGGGGACGAGATAAAAATTTATGGTCGTGATACACTTATAATTTCCGGTAATGGCAAAGTAAAATTAAAAGATTTTTCCGGTCTTGAGAGTAAGGTAGGCCGGAAACAGAAGCGCACCAAAGAATTACCCCACGCGGTACCTGTTAAGGACAAGTCTACTCGTAAAGATATCGGTGTGGATTCAGATACAGAACCCGAGCTTGTGATTGAAGGTCGGGAAGATAAAGACCAGGAAGATAAAAAGCAAAAAAAGAAGAGTAAAGAAGGCACCCAAAAAGACAAAGAGAAGGAGAAGGACAAGGATAAGGATAAGGATAAGGATAAAAAGAAGAAATTACCGAAGAAAAAGAAGAAAGGCAGTACTCCATTAATTGCTGAATTTGAATTTATGGAATTGCGTGATAAGGATAATAAGATATATTTTCGATATGCCAAGATTACCCAGAATAAAGACTGGTTATCAGGAGATGAGATTTTCATTGAGTACCTACCCCGGGAAAAGGGTAAAGAGACCAGTATTAAAAAGATCAGAGCAGTTGGAGATGCAGAATCATATACTGCGAAGGATGATTCATTAGTAAGCGCTCACACAATAGAACTTGACGGAGATAATAATATTTCACTTTCCGGTTCACCCAGGATTACTATCCCCGATGAACAGGGTAAAGAGATGATAATTTCAGCAATTGAAATTAGTAAAGTCGGGGATATGGGTTATCTTGAAGGTTTAGTAAAGATAATTTCTGATGATTACGAGATTTATGCACAGAGTATTCAAATGAATGAAAAGACCAAATCAGGAACCGCGACAGGTTCACCATATTTTGTACGGGATAAAGATAGATTATTCGGTGATGAAATAAATTTCACACCCGATACACTTGAGATAATTGGTAATGGCTTTGGCTGGACATATAACAAGGAAGAAGAAAAGAAGAAGAAACCCGGTGACGGTAAGCCATCGAAAATCATCAGCGAAAAAGATAAGAAAGATAAAAAAGTTAAGAGTCATGATACTTCACCATCAGTAAGCGAAGATGAAAAAGGAACTGTAGTAGAAAAGGATAAGAGTCCAAAAGTCGAACCACCGACAACCGAAGATATAAAAGAAAGTGAAGAAGGAAAAGAGAAGAGTAAAAATGTTGAGCCTTCGAAAATCGAAGATTTAAAAGAAAGCAAAAAAGAAAAGAAGGGGAGTCACGTCATCGACCAGGCACCAGGTAAAGAATCCGGAAAGGATGTTAAAAAAGAGTTGAAGAAGGATCTTGATCCTGATGATTTTGTGTTTTTTACTTTTGAATATTTATTCCATGATCGAGAGAAGAATGTTACCAGGATGAAGAAATTTACAATGCGCGAGGGTAACATTTACATTCAAGCCGATAAGATTGAGATGTTTGGTAAGTTAGGAAAATTTAAATCAGGTTTTGGAGAAGGTAACATAGTTGTAATTGATTACAGTCAGAATTCCATGATAACAGGTGAAGCGTTCAGGTATGACAGTGATTCAGGAGATGTATTTTTAATTGGCAGATCAAAGATAATCTTAGGGCCTGAGGGTCCAGCCACGAAGGAGCCATTTATTATTCAGAATGATGCATGGATTGAGAAGCACATAACGAGTGTGCCGGAAGATGATTTAATTGAGGTTGAAGGATATAATTTAACTTTTAACCGCATCTCCAAGGAAGCTTCCATTTCAAATGCAGTGACCTATATCAAGCCCTGGTATATAAAATCGGAGAAGGTTCTTCAGGTCAGAAAGGATATTTTCTGGGCAGAAGATTCGGATATTACATCTTGTGACGAAGAGATTCCGCATTATTATTTCAGGATAAAGAGATTAAAGATATATACTAAGGATAAAATGGTGGCAAGAACAATGATCGGGTATTTTGGTCGCGCTCCATTATTATATTTCCCTTATTTCATAAAGGATATTGACCCGGTTGATTCAAGATGGGTTGTGTATCTGGGACAAAATCAATATGAAGGTTATTATTGGAAGAATAAATATCTAATAGATATGTTTAAAGACCGGGCCCACCTCGCCTTGAAATTTGATTATATGTCCAAGCTTGACTGGGGACGTGGTTTCACATATAGATATACAAGTGAAAAAGGTAAGTACCGGGGTTTTCTGAATCATTATTTTAATGAGGATAAGATAACATTCACTGATTTAGACGGAGAAGAAAAAAACTATTATAAACTGGGTTATAAATGGAGAGGTGAGCATTTACATTATTTACCTTTAAATAGCAGTCTAAGGATTTATATTGACAGATTCTCAGCACCTGAGTTAAATCAGAATCTTTATTCAGACCAGGTTGAAGAGGTTGCAAAACGCTCAGAAGATACCTATGTTTCACTTTCAAATTCATATAAAGCGATTTATTCCTTAGAAATATTGAATCAGGAAAAGACAAATTTCTATAATGATATTGAGACAACTTATCGAAAAATCCCTGATGTGAGACTAAGTTTTTTATCACAAAAAATTCCGTTCGTGCCGGTTAATTATAGTCTTTCCACCAGGTATATTAATTATTGGAATGAACTTTATATTCAAGGCGGGAGCACCAGTTTCAGCCTTAGTACTGAATCATTTAAATTATTCCGGATTATTTCAACTAATTTTCAAATATCAGAAAGTGTTTATTATGTTGATAAGACAATGGAAGAGAATACAAATTTATGGACCCGGAATTTTAATGGGACCACAACAATTTCAACAAAGATGTGGCGGATTTTTAATCCTGAAGGCGTTCGAAAATTTAAACATACAGTCTCCCCCCGATTTTCGTATAATTATACCTATGTCCCAGAGAACTCGAGATATATTGAAAGAGAGCAATATTATTTTCCTGATTTTATGTCTGTACCCGTCTCAGGTAAATCAAATAGAAACATCGGTCTTGCTCTGAATCAAAACCTTCAGATGAAGAAGGAAACAGTCATTACGGAAGAGGATAAAAATATCCTGAATAACTTTATGGGAAAACCCCAGTCAGAAGAGATGACAAAACCGGAAATCAGAGATATTGTATCTCTTGAGATGTCAACCAATTACAACATTGATAATAGACTCTGGAGTGATCTCAACACACTAATAACTTCTTCTTTTGTCAAGAATTTCCGACTCGGGCTGCGAATCACAAATGATCTTGATCTATGGAAATTGAGATCATTAAGCTTTAATTTAAGTTATAATGATCAGGAGCATTGGGATATTAGTTCTAATCTGCTGTATTATCCTGAATCAGCTGAGTTTAAAACAACAATGTCAAATCGCGTGAGCTGGACAATGAATGATGATTTCAGTATTTATTTCTATAGCAGGTATAATTTTTCCGGTCAATCTGATTTCTGGCATAGACTTTCAAGTAAGGAAATAGGAATTGAACATTCCCTACATTGCTGGCTTCTTTCAGTTTCATGGCGGCAAACTTATAATTTACTCGCGGATGACCAACCTGAGACAGAGAATATGATCTGGTTTAAAATTTTACTAAAAGCTGAGCGCTCAAATAAATTCTCAGTTGAAAATAACTTTGTTACAGACCAATTCAGTATAATGGGGAATAAGACTTCCTCACCATTTTAATTTTGCAACCGAACAGGGAACAGAAAAGAATTTAAACACCTGTATGAAAGAAAAAGAAAAACAAACAAAAGAAAAGATTTAACATGGACTTTAAAGAGACTTATAAGTAGCTTAATGATATTGTTTATAATTGTTTGGAGCATTTATTTCTTGAGGGTTCTAATGAATGAAAAATAATATTTACAGGGAACTTAAGAGAACTAACGAGAACTAAAAAAACAAAAGAAAAGAAAAGAAAAGAAAAAAAATTAACATGGACTTTAAAGAGACTTATAATGGACTATAGCATCGCTTCGCTCTGCAAGTATGAATGAAGAATGGGTCTTAGAGCCCCTTTGTTTATGGGGGCATCGAGCCCCTTTGCTTATGCGTAGTGGTTATTGGCAAGATAAAAGGAGACCACTTTTTTATTAATATAGAGAGCTTCAGGAATGTTCATAATATTAACAGCAGGCTTATAATATAATTTTTTAATTTTCCTGATGCAAAGGAATATTTTCCTAATATGGGT
>DAOVMD010000410.1 GCA_030630935.1 Candidatus Mcinerneyibacteriota bacterium
TATTACAAGAACCTTTTCTTTTATTTCTTCCTTGCATCTATGATGGTTCCCGGTATGATTTATATGGTACCTCAATTTGCACTGGTTTATCAGCTTGGAGAGTTAAAAATTTTAGGAATCGGGTTCCTCCTTAAAAAGCTGCAGCTTATGGGGTTCAATACTTATGGAGCGATGATTGTTCCGCACATTGCAAATGTTTTCGGATTAATTCTAATTAAACAATATATAGAAACTATACCGGACTCGCTAATTGAAGCAGCGACAATTGACGGGGCAAGTGAGTTACAGATTTTCACAAAGTTAATAGTGCCTTTAACTTTGCCAATCATGGTAACTTTATTTTTACTTGTGTTTATTGGACAGTGGTCAAATTTCTTATGGCAATTAATCGTCACTACTCCCAGCTCCCTTTTAAGAACTTTACCGGTTGGACTGGCATATTTTAGAGGACAATATGCAATATACTGGGAACAGATGATGGCAGGTGCTGTGTTTTCAATTCTTCCAATAACGATTTTGTTTTTAATTGCTCAGAGATTCTTTATCGAAGGTATGACAAAAGGGGCAGTTAAAGGTTAAGAATGTTCTGTTAAATAATAATTTTATTTTATGACAAGGAGATTATGTGAAAAGATATTTTTATATTGTTGGGCTGTTAATTCTAATACTTTCTTTTACAAGTTGTAATCTGAAATATTCTACACCTGAGAAAACAATTAATACATTTTACCAGGCAAAGAAAGACGGTAATCATAATGAATGGTTTAGATGTTTTACAAAGGAAACCCAGGTTCTGCTCCGGAAATATTGGGTATTAACCGGGATTTCTGAATCAGAGAAAAAAATAAAGAAGGACGAGTCTCTTAATTGGAAAATTATGAATACAAGAACCGAAGGTAATTCTGCTGAGTTAAAAGTCAGGTATTTTAGCAGCAGTCAGAAATCAACAGATATAATAATTGATCTCTTGAAAGAGAATCGGGAATGGAAAATAAATAAGACCGAAGCAATACGAAAAGCAATTGAAATGAAGATGGAAGATAAAATTATTGAAGAAACTTTGAAATAGGAAACTAATAATAATCTGAGGTTAAATAATTTATAATGAAGGCAAAGGTTCTATTATTACTTTTTTTAATTATTCTTTTAGTCTCCTGTCAATCAAAACAAGCTCCCGGTACTGCAGAACAAGTTTCTGATCCGGCTGAGGTGACACTAAGGGCATATTTAACAGCGCTTGAAGAAAGAGATTTCGATACCGCCCTAAGCTATTGCACAAAGGAAACAAGAGAAGTGATCAAGTTTTACGATGTAAGTTTAGATCGAATTAGCAGATGGGATAAATATCCCGAGATTGAATTAATTAAACAAAATTCCAATAGCGCAGCTTTTTTAGTTAAAGAGTATGGTTACCTTAAACCGGTCTTAAGATTTTATCTAAAAAAGATAGATGATGATTGGCAGATAGATATGAAAGATGAGATTGAACAAAGAGAACTATTTATTAGATATGATGGTTGGGTTATTTATCCTGATTTCTCATTTGAAAAATTTAAAACCCGAATTAAAGCAACTACTGCTGTAATACATGTTTTTGTAGCTCTTTGTGATAATAAATACCAGGGGATTGTTAAAGTTTCAAAAGAACTTGGTGACGGTTCAAATCCTGACACGAATCTGTACTGGGGTTCCGCTTATGGGGTTAGAACTTTTTTCAAAAGGGATAAAAACTGGAAATTAATTAAACAGATAAAATCACCATCAGCGAAAGTTCTTGAAAGAGCAATCTTTAAATTTCAGGGTGATAGAACAGTTTTTTTGGTTGCGGATGCTTATAACGGGAAAGAGATTCAGCAATGCACAGTAGATATGCTTCAAGCATATGGTAGAAATAATGTTGAAAGGATTGTAGTTAAGGATAATAATAAAGATATAAAATTAGCAATTGGAGGGGGGGCACAATTTATTTGTTATATTGGGCATAATGGTTTAATGGATTTTAATTTGAAAGATATTCCTAAACGAAATAAATTTGCAAGAACTCAGCCGGAGCTTGCCATTTTTGCCTGTTATAGTAAATCTTATTTCGAAAAAATTATTTTTAAAATTTCAGGTGGATTAAATGATCATTATATTATCTGGACTACAAATCTTCTAGCCCCTGAAGCGTATGTATTAGATGGAGTTCTGGATAACTGGATTAAATTCGGAAAGCCTGAGACCTTAAGAAAAGGTGCTGCTGATGCTTATCAGAAGTATCAAAAATGTAATAAAAAGTATGCTGATAATTTATTTAAAATTAAATTGATGAGTGGAGAAAAACAATCAATTTCAGTAACTTCATATTAATATAAGGAGGAAGAGAAATGCCGTTTAAATGGACAAAAGCGTTAGCCGTCGGAGTGGAAGAGATTGATGAACAACATAAAGAATTATTTAAGAAAGTTAATGAATTTAGTGCTGCAATGAGAGAAAATAAAGGTAAAGAAGTGATCAAGGAGACAATAACTTTCTTGAAAACTTTTGTTGTTGAACATTTCGCAGCTGAAGAAAAACTTATGAAAAAATATAATTACCCCGGATATGATGAACAACGCGAAGAACATCAGAAATTTATGAATGCAATAAACGAATTCAAAAATGAACTAAAATACGTAGAGATCAATTCAAATTTCATAGTACGCTTTGAATTAAAAATAGCCAACAGATTATTAAAGCATACCAGTACAATTGATAGAAAACTTGGTGACTTCCTGATTGAGAATGGATTCGTATAGAACATTCTGATTCAATTTAATTGAAATAAAATATCTACAGCGAACTAAAGAGACTTAATACAAAAACAATAAAATAAAAAAATTGACAGGGAACTGACGAGAACTAATGAGAACTTTTTAAAGACAAAAACAAAACAAAAGAAAAAGAATTTTTAACAGGGACTTTAAAAAGACTTGTAATGGACTTACTTATATTGTTTATAATTGTTTAAAACATTTGTTACTTGAAGGTTCTAATGAATGTAAAAAATATTGACAGGGAACTTAAGAGAACGAACGAGAACTTTTTTAAATTGATACCGATGTTTTTTGGAAATGGTTACCGCTTGTCACTTAATAATTCTTAAAATCGTTTACGATTCTTATGAGAACAATTCATAGCCTGGGGTTTTAACCCTAGGAAAATGATAGAAGAACACACGGCATTTATGCCGCGTATGAAAACAATAAA
>DAOVMD010000243.1 GCA_030630935.1 Candidatus Mcinerneyibacteriota bacterium
AATATCTTAGTAATTTACGAAAAATAATCTTGAACCTAAAAATAAATTTTCAAAATTTTGTTTTTTTACCTAAACTCGCTATCAAAACACTTTTTTGATACCTTGTTTTTGCAGGAAGGTCAATTTTCAATATGAAATTAAAGAATATAAAATATCTCAAGAAGAAAAGAAAGAATTTAGAAAATTATGCTATATAATAGGTTCCCGAAAAGATTTTGAAAAAGAGTTACAGGTTTTTGAAGAAAAATATCAAAACAGTCCAAATATTGAGAAGTTATATTCTAAAATAATTTTTACCTATTCTTATACTAACAATCTGGATAGGGAGGTAAAAAAAATATATGATCGGAAATTTTTTAAATATTACGATTCATATAAAGAGAAATTCAAATATGGGAAAAGTTGGAATAGTGTAATAAATTATTATATGAAAAAAACGAATAAAAATATATATTTATATCCTCCAGATTTTAAATATACATCATATACTCCCCAACAGAATATCAATTTGCATATTCATGGTCGAAATCTTAAAACGGTAAATATTGAAGTATATAAAGTTGATTTTCATGACTATTATTTAGTTTCAGCTGGTAGAAGAGATATCTTAAAGAATATTTTCAAAAGAGAGCCTTTGGTAAGTAAAAACGTAGAATGGTTAAAAAAATACTCTTATTCAAGGAAAAATATTGATATTGAAAAGTTAGAAAAGGGATATTATATATTTAAAGCATCAGCTGATGAGTTTGAGGTTTTTAATACTTTAATGATTTCAGAATTAAGTTATGTATTAAAACAAGATAATAGGAAGATACTATTGTATGTCTTTGATAAGAATTCCGGGATACCGAAACAGGGAGTAAATGTATTTTTTCATAACAGTAAGAAAATATATGCAAAAGGTAAAACAGACCAAGACGGCATTGCAATTTTAAAAAAGAAAAATGATATTGCTAAATATCATTTTTATATTCAAGATAAGGAAGAAATTATCTATTCAGCGTTTCCAAAATATCCTATTAATAAAAATCCAAAACCAAGATGCTATTTTTATTCAGACAGACCTGTATACAGACCAGAGCAAAAGTCCTTCTTTAAAATTATCATTCGTGATCAAATTAGCAATTTAAATTATTCAATTCCCAGTTTAGATAAGTATAAAGTTATAATTAAAGATTCGAAAGGAAATAAAATTTATGAAGAGGAACTTGAGATAAATGAATACGGTACAGTATTTGATTCTGTAACTTTGGGTTCAAATCCGGCATTAGGATGGTACAGTTATTCAATTAAAAATAAAGACAATAGAATAATCTCAAGCGGCGCGGCATTTAGAGTTGAGGAATATAAGAAACCGGAATTTAAAATGGAAATTAAACCTGAGAAATCAGCCTACTTAAATAATGAAGAGGTTGTTGTTGATGTAAATGTGAAATATTATTTCGGTAAATCTGTCAAAGATTCAAAAGTGGATTATGAAATTGAATATACTCAAATTTATAAATATATGAAACAACAAAATGAATATTCCTGGTTTTATGGTGATTATATCGAATCAAGACGTTATGGTTATAGACATTATTATCCACCAATACAATTAAAATCCGGTGAAACTAAAACGGATAATTATGGTAATTGTAAAATTATTTTTAAACCAAAGAATTTAAAATATACTGCAGCATACACTATTAAAGTTTTAGTTACTGATAAATCAAGAAGGCAAGTAACAGGTTCTTCAAGAGTGAAAATTGCTAATTCGGAATTCAGGATTCAAATTAAAACGGATAAATATATTTATAAACCAGGTGATATTGCTATAATAAACTATAAAGGAAAAGATATAAATGGAGAATTATATCCATTCAAAGGACAACTCAGTATAAAGAGAATTTCCTGGACAAATAACAAATCTAAAGAAAAAGTTATATTGAATAAGGATATATCAACGGATGAAAAAGGATTAGGTTTTTTTAATTTTAAAATAACAGAAAATGGTTATTATGAATATAAAATTATTTCAAAGGACTCTTTAGGAAATCGAATCATTACCAGTAGATCATTTAGGGTTAGGGATAAAAATTATTCTGATAATTATATTTCTCTTGAATTAGAAGCGACATTAGATAAGGATTTATACTATGCTGGAGATACTGCTACACTAATTATTGATTCACCGTTTAAAAAAACCTCAACTTTAGTTACACTTGAACAGGAAGAGATATTGGCATATAAGGTTATAAATATTAAGCAGAATTCTGAATTAATGAATTTCAATATAGATAATAAATATGCTCCTGGAGTATTCCTTGATCTTTCTATGATAAAAAATGACAGAATTTTTACAGCTAATAAAATAATATTAGTTCCACCTAAAGAGAAGATGCTGAATATAAAAATTCTTTCAGCAAAAACAACATATAAACCAGGAGAAGAGATAGAGTTTAAAATTGAAATTAAAGATAATAATAACAACCCGGTAGAATGTGAATTATCACTTGGAATTACTGATGAGTCATTATATTATATTCAAGATGAATTTGTGTATGATATCAGGAAATATTTTTTAAGAAACTTTATTCATATGGTCGAGACTCGGTCAGGAAAAACTTATTACCACCGTTCTGTAAGTCAAATGCCTGTTAAATCATTTTTCGGTGTTGTTGAAACCTTACCCGGTGTTATTAGAAGGGGGGGGCAACTTTATATTCGAGGTGGTCGTGGTGATCAGATTAATTATATGGTTGATGGAGTAACAATAACAGATCCGGTGACCGGGACATTTGGTGCAACGATAGAATCGATTAAAGTAACTTCATCAGGAATGAATAATGAATATTCACCCCAAATTCAAAAGAAAATAATTTATGTTAAACCTGAGATTAGGGAATATTTTCCTGATACCGGGTATTGGAAACCCGATCTGAAAACAGATAAAAACGGTATTGCAATTATAAAAATTAAATTGCCTGATACTTTAACTACCTGGCGGGGTACAGTTCGCGGAATTACAAAAGATACGAAGGTAGGTATTCAAACATATAATGTAAAGACATTTAAAAATATTTTAGCAAGACTTGAGCTGCCCCGATTTATTACGTTGGGAGATAAATTTTTAGTTTCTGGGATAATTCATAATTATTTAACAGAATCCAAAAATGTTAAATCAGAATTGGTATCAGAAGGAGTTGAACTTAAGAGTAATCCTATTCAGAATCGAAAAATCTCTCCAGGTAAAAATCATAGGTTTGATTGGTTAGTCTCAGCAAAAAATGTTGGCAGTGCTGAATTTATTCTTAATGGTCTTACTGATGTTGAATCTGATGCAATGAAAATGGATATACCAATAATTCCATTTGGTCTTCAAAAAAGAGAAGTATTAACAGGAGTATTAACAAATAATCATGTAACTGAGAAGATAAAAATCCCTGAAACTGCGATTCCTGGAACACTTAAAATAACCATGACTTTTAATAATGGATCTGTTGGTAAGCAGATGTTTGATTCTCTGGGTTATTTAATAGGATTTCCTTATGGTTGTGTTGAACAGACAATGAGTAGGTTCCTTCCTAATGTAATGGTTGCTCAAACAATCCAAAGACTTGGACTTGAGAAACCAGCGATTCAGGAAAAGCTGCCTAAAATGGTTGAAATGGGTCTAAATAAATTGCATAAATTTCAGAAGGCTGATGGTGGTTGGGGTTGGTGGAAAGATTCATCATCTCCTTATATGACAGCGTATGTTATGTATGGTCTGACTTATGCTATAGAAGCAGATTATCAAGTAGATATAAAGATGTATAAAAATGGAATTACAACACTGAAAAGATTATTTAGTAAAGAAAAAACCGGTGATCAAAAAGCATATATGGCTTTTGTAATAAGCCACTTTGAAAAACCGGATAAGAATGGAATTCTTAAATTATATAATAAGAGCAATGAATTATCTATCTATGGGAAATCTCTTCTGGCAATGGCACTTTTTAAGGTTGATGAACGGGAGAAGGGAACAGAACTTGTTAAGGAAATAAAACGAAAAGCTAAATGTTCAAAACAATCATGTCATTTTGAAAGTGAGAAAATTAAATATTCCTGGCGTAGAAATGATGTTGAAGTAACAACTTATGTGTTCAGAGCACTTGTAATGAATGATCCTACTGATGAACTTATTCCTAAAATTCTTAATTGGTTACAATTAAAAAAGACAGGTAATTACTGGGTATCCACTAAAGATACTGCAGCGATTATCTTTGGGTATTCTGAGTATTTAGCAAAGGTTCTTGAAAATTCTGATGATTTAAAATTTGAGGTTTCTGTAAATGATACGATAAAATTATCTGAAACATTTGATTTTAAAAATCTTGAAAAATGTAAAAGTAAATTAATTTTAAGTTCAAATGAAATAAAGGGAAATGTACAGGATATTAAAATAAGAAAAAATGGGGATGCAAAGTTATATTATACAATAATTTTGGAATATTTTAGTGATGATAATCCTATAAATAGATTTTCGAGCTGCATTAATGTGAAAAGATCTTATGTATTAAAAAATTCTGATAAGAATCCGCAAAGTATTGGAAGAGAAATAAACCCATACAAGGATAAGATATACTCAGGTGATGTAATTGAAGTTGAGATAGAACTTAAATCAAAAGATCCATTACAATATTTAATGATAGAAGATTATATCCCTGCGGGATGTGAGATAGTCAACAGAACATCAGGTCGAAGTAAATACTACTGGATTGCTCATCAGGAGTTCAGGGATGAGAAGGCAGTATTTTTCATTACGAAATACCAGGGGAAGAAGACGATAAAGTACAAACTCCGGGCAGAGATCCCCGGGACTTATAACGTTCTCCCAACAATCGTTACATCAATGTATTTTCCCGAAGTGTATGCAAATAGCAGTTCGTATAAACTCACCATAGTTGAATAATTCAACTGAAAGTTGAATTATTCAACTAGGAGTTCAAGGCATGCTTTGCATGCGTTCAAGTGTTCAATAGTTCAAATGTTAATAAACCGTTCAAGAGTTATTTTAGGGACATGCTTCGCATGTCTATGGTTGAATGGTTGAAGAGTTAATAAACCGTTCAAGAGTTATTTTAGGGACATGCTTTGCATGTCCATGGTTGAATAGTTGAAGTGTTAATAAAACGTTAGAGAGTTATTTTAAAGACGGCTTCGCACGTCTATGGTTGAATGGTTATTGTTTCGCTGCGCTCCGCATTTATGATTGATGGTTATTGGCAAGATAAAAGGAGACCACTTTTTTTATTAACAAGAATCACTTCCTGCATATTCTTAG
>DAOVMD010000111.1 GCA_030630935.1 Candidatus Mcinerneyibacteriota bacterium
GAAACTTTTAGGGCAAAGGATGTATCAAAATGCATAATTCTAATATTAACATTTTCACTTAGTAAAAAATTAACATCTTGACTTAGTAATGACACCTACCGGATACCAATTAGGAAACTATTGAGAGGGGATGAAAAATAATGTTGTTTTAAATACATCAACTCCTTATATATTTGAACATAACCTGTTTATATAATTATTCACAGGAAAAAATTCCTTTGAACGAACAGCAGTCCCTACGGGACTGTTCTGGTCTTTTTTCATTCTAACCCAGCAATAAATTACTGGGCTACTACCAGCAGTCCTTCCAGGACTGTTATGGAAAAACATCATATTAAATTCTGCTCTCTGATATCTGTTCTCTATTCGGTTAACGGAGTTAACCGAATTATGCAATCGTAATATCTTTATCGAGATAAATATCCTGGATTGCATTCAGGAGTTCGACCCCTACTTTCATTTTTTTCTGGAACGCTTTTCTACCGCTGATCAATCCTGTACCGCCGGCTCTTTTATTAATTACTGCTGTTTGAACTGCTTGAGCGAGGTCATTCTCACCTGATGCTCCGCCTGAATTAATTAAACCAGACCTACCCATATAACAATTTGCAACCTGGTACCGGACAAGGTCAATTGGATTATCACTAGAGAGTTCAGAATAAACTTTATCATGTGTCTTGCCGAATTTTATAGCAGTAAAGCCGCCGTTATTTGTTGCCATTTTCTGTTTAATAATATCAGCTTCAATTGTAACTCCCAGGTGATTTGCCTGACCAGTTAGATCAGCACTGGTATGGTAATCAACTCCGTCCTTCTTGAAATTGGAATTTCTTAAATAACACCAGAGAACCGTAGCCATTCCGAGTTCATGTGCATAACTAAACATTTCACTTACTTCTATAATCTGACGAGATGACTCTTCTGACCCGAAATAAATTGTTGCTCCTACTGCAACTGCTCCAAGGTTCTTTGCCTGGTCCATATTAGCAAAGATAATCTGGTTATATTTATTTGGGTAAGTCATAAGTTCATTATGATTAAATTTCAGGATGAACGGAATCTTATGTGCATATTTCCTTCCAATTGATCCAAGAACTCCTAATGTTGAAGCGACTCCATTACATCCACCTTCAATCGCTAATTTAACAATGTTCTCAGGGTCAAAGTAAATAGGGTTTGGGGCAAATGATGCACCTGCAGTATGTTCAATTCCCTGGTCTACCGGGAGAATTGAGAGATAACCGGTACCTGCTAACCTACCATTATTAAATAAAGCTCCCAGGCTTCTTAAAACAGGGATTGGTCTATCTGAAGGAATAAAGATCCTATCGATAAAATCCGGACCCGGAATATGAAGCATATCTTTCGGGATGGTTTTACATTTATGCTGTAATAGACTCTCACCATCTTTTCCTAGAAGTTCAGTTACTTTTTTCAAACCTGCGCCCATAGTGACCTCCTTTTAGTTAAAAGTAATAATTACATTTATTTATAATACCATAAAACAAAAAACTTTTCAAGGAGATTCTTATATTATCTCTATAATATAAGAACAGAGAACAACTTCGCTTCCAATCTCTGTTAAAAACTTGTAGCCGATAAGAATAATTCATTACATATAGGAATCCTTCCTGAATAAAATGAATTTGGAACGCAGCACTTGCGTGCTTTTGTGCTCTTGTGCCTTGTGCTCTTCAACACTTTACAGCGAAGCTTTAAGTTATCTATAAAACAACTGTTCTCAGTTCTCTGATATCTACTCTCTGTTCAAACAACACTGCGTCGTATACCCTACGTGGTATATGAGAGTTGTTTGAACAATGTACATAAATGTACATTGATTACAAAAAGTTAATGTACGTCCCCATTTTCATTAATCGCTTCACGTGAGAATTCACCATCAATTTCATCTTTAATGGGAAGGAGTGTTCTTTCATAAAGTTTATTTAAATACTTGATTATATTTCTCTTGTGAGGGACTTGAACAAGAATTATTTTATTATCTGTACCTTTTTCTTTAACAGAAATAGAATACCATATCTTGGATTGCTTTTTTAGGCTATCGATTATTTTCTTTTTTGCATGTTCAACTTCCTTACTTTCAGCTGGTTTTATTTTTTCAAGTTCAATTTCTATACTTTTTTCTTGTTTAGTTTTATCAAGTTTATCTAATATCATTTCAGTGACCATGAAACTTTTTGTGGTTTCCAAATCAATTAATCTTTTATCTAAAACATTATAAAGAAATTTTCTCTTTCTCGACTGGTATTTAGCGAAGCCAATAAAGTAAAAAGCGATATTGATGATCCATAGAATAACGGGAAATATCAAGCTAATAAATTCTTGTCCGGGTTTATTAAAAACCAAATTAGTGATTAAGCTTATTATAAGTGTAACCCCTGTTAGCGTCCAGAATAAACCGTAGTTCCATAATTGCCATGGATAAATAAAGCCATCCATAATTGTTATTGTTAATTCACTCCCGTTCAATCTACTTGTTTTACATCGATAACACTTCTTCTTCCCTGTCATTATTTCTTTTAATGTTCCCTTCTCAAAATCCCAAATTCGGTAACCTGTAATCGTATAGATTAAAAGGATTAATGCACTGATTATCATAGCATACCATTCAAAATTTGTCAACGCCACTGAGAATATATAAAACCCGGCGAGGAATAAAAAAGCAAATAGCATTGAGAGGAAATCGGTGAATTTTTTCTTAACAGCAGGTCTGATTACCATCCCTAAACCAATTCCGGTCGCAATTGAAGTAATTACTAAAAAGATTAATCTAAGTAAAGCCATCGTTTTACTGCTCCTCTTTTCTTACGTTCATACTACAATCCTTAAAGACCCTGGAGAATATTAGTAATTAAGTTAAGCTTATCTAAACTATCAACAGGTTTTCTGAATGAAAGTAAATTCTTCTCAGGGTTATAATTCCAATCACCTTCAAGCTCAGATAATAAATTCTCAAGGTGTTCTTTCTTTACTTCAAAGTCAAATTCTTCAGGGAACCTAATGAAAATCTCACGTTTCCCTTCCGCGATTTTATTGATCACCTTAATTGAAGAAAGTATTCTTATTTTCTCTATTAAAAAAAGCTGCTCTATTGATTGAGGTAGTTTACCGAATTTATCAATAACTCTTTCCCGGGAATAATCAACTTCATTCATTGATTTTGTTTTTGAAATTAGTCGATATATCTCCTGTTTATCATTATCAGAAACTGTAAAGTTCTCAGGGATAAATGCATTAACTTTCAGACTCAGATCGACTAAATCCTTATTTACTTCGGTCTCCTTTTTATCTTGTTCCTTACCCTTAAGCAGATTAATAGTATTCTTAAGCAATCTCATATATAACCCGAGTCCGATTTTATCAATGTGACCATGCTGATTAGTACTGAGGATATTACCAGTCCCCCTGATCTGGAGATCTTGAAATGCAATATGATAACCTGAGCCAAGTTCAGAATAGGTTTCAATTGCATCAAGACGCTGGAGTGCTTTTGTCTTTAATTTATATGGATTTGCAATTATAAAATATGCGTATGCTTGATGAAATGACCTTCCTACACGGCCTTTAAGCTGGTATAACTGGGAAAGACCGAAGTTTTCTGCCTGGTTAATAAATAAAGTATTCACATTAGGCATATCTACTCCAATCTCAATTATTGTAGTACAAAGTAAAATATCAAACGCTCCATTTACAAAATCTCTTACCTTTGTTTCAAGTTCTTTTGGAAGCATCTGACCATGAGCAGTTATCATTCTTGCTTCAGGAACAAGATTGGTTAACATAGCCTCAACTTCCGGAAGTTCCTCAACCCGGTTATGTACAAAAAATATCTGACCACCGCGTTTCATTTCCCTTAATATTGCTTCCTTAATTAAATCATGTTTAAACGTAGTTATTACCGTCTTAACAGGTAAACGATTTTCCGGAGGGGTTTCAATTAGACTTATAGGTCTTAACTTTAAAAGTGAGAAATATAAAGTTCTTGGGATCGGAGTCGCAGTCAAAGTTAGAGTATCAACATTTTTCTTCAGCAATCGTAGTTTCTCTTTTTGTTTAACGCCAAAACGCTGTTCTTCATCAATGATTAATAAACCAAGATCTTTAAATTCAATGTCCTTACTTAATAACCTGTGAGTACCTATTACAATATCAACTTTGCCTTCGTTCAATTTTTTAACTATCTCTGTTTGTTCTTTTTTACTCACAAATCTACTAAGCATCCCAATATTAACCGCCTGGTTCTTGAACCTATCCAGGAATGTAAAGTAATGTTGTTCACAAAGAATTGTTGTTGGAGCAAGCAGTGCAACTTGTTTATTATCCTTGACAGATTTAAAGGCAGCCCGAATTGCAATTTCGGTCTTACCAAAACCTACATCACCACAGATTAACCTATCCATTGGCGTTTCAGACTCCATATCCAGCTTTACTTCTTTAATCGCATTAAGTTGGTCTTCTGTCTCATCAAACGTGAACTCCATATCAAATTCTTCCTGCATGGAATCATCTTTTGAAAATTTAAATCCCTTCTTAAGTGCACGCTGTGCATAGAGTTCTAATAAATCCTTAACCATTGTCTCAATCGATTTTACCGCTTGGGTCTTCTCGTTCTGCCAACGTTTACTCCTGATCGAATGAAGTTTTGGCCGGTAATTACCAATTGAAATATACTTTTGAATCAGACCAATCCGATCTAAAGGTACAAATAAATTTTCGTCATATTGATATTCAATTATTAAATAATCACTGTTTACGCCGTCAATCTCCTTCTTTTCAATCCCTTTATATTTACCAATTCCATACTCTTCATGAACCACAAACTCTCCATAACGAATAGAATTTAAATCTAATTCATCACTGCCTTTTGGGCGTTTCTCTTTTCGTAAACGATAACCTCCCCAAATATCTGCTTCGGTTACAACTACTAATTTCTCTTTTGGTAAAAGGAAACCCTTTCGAAATAAACCGATTCGAATTAATATTTTACTGGGGAATTTATAAGTTTCTTCATATCTCTTAATCATATTTTCCAGGTGTTCCTGACGCCAGCTATTATTTACAAAAATAAATATTGTGAGCCCCTCTTCCAACCACTCTTTTAAAGACCTGAAAAATATTGAGAAATACCTTGCAAAGTACCCAATCTGAATAGCCCCCACATCAACTGCATCAGGCCGGGTTAAAAAATGCTCTGTAAAAAAGACTGTTTTAAATCTCGAGATGAACTTCTCAAACTCAAACTCAATCCTTTCAATATGCCCCAGTAACCCGCCCATTGAAAATTCTTTACGTAAAAAATCTATTCTCTTATTGATCCTATCTTCTTCATCAATTATAAATAATGTGTCCTTTGGACTAAAATAACTAAATAGATAATAATCCTTGTATCTAATATTGGATTCCTTCGAAGTTGTTGAAACTAATTCCCTGAAATTATTTGGATAAATCTTGATTGATTTATGCTCTTTGATTGAACGGCCTTCGGAGATATCAAACTCACGTAATGATTCAATATTATCACCAAAATATTCAATCCGGAACGGATTTTCAAAGCCATTCCCGAACACATCAATTATTCCGCCGCGAACTGAAAAATCGCCAAGGTCAGAAACCCGTTTCTCACGACGATACCCAAGGATGGCAAGCTGCATTTCGAGCTGCTCCATTGGGATTTCGTCTCCCAACTTTAGAGTAAGTGTCTTTTTTGAAATTACTTTTTTAGGAATCACAGGCATAATAAAAGAATCTACAGATGTAATAATTATCCTGTTCCCATCATAATCCTCTGCAAATTTTGACAATTCAAATATTACTCTTGCTTCATTTAATTGCTCTTCAAGATTATCTTCTTCCTTCAAATTTAAATCCGGAATATAAATAATATCACTATTAGAACCATGCGAAGTCTCCAGCTCTTGATAAAGGATCTCCGCCTCGGCAGGGGAATATGTAACAAGTATTGTGTTTTTAAAACTTGTTAAATCTACATTAGAAATTAATAATGTCTTGAGTGTTTCACTAATATGGTAAAATCTCTTCTTCTTCAATCGGCTGGATAATAACCATTCAGAAAACTCTTTATAAACATTTAAACCCTTTATGAATTTCTTCATAATGCTCCTCATTTAAACAGGTTATTATAACATATTTACTTTTTTTGTCAAGATAAAACGAGATCATAAGTGTTCAAATGTGCAAGTGTTCAAGTGTTCAAATGTTAAAAACCGTTTAAATGTTGAAAATGCTTTGATAGTTAAATTGTTCAAATGTTAATAAGTTTAAGAGTTCTGTTATCAGCAAAAGCAACACGGTATCGTATACCACATTAGTTTATCTTCAATCAAACCTTGACATTATCGGAAATTATATGTTATAATGTATTAGGTAAAAATGATTACTTATTTTTATAGAAGAGGAATATAAACACAATGGAATTAGTATTCTGTTCAGAGTATTTAGAATATAACATTTATACAAGTCTCTTAACGATTGGCATTATAAAGGGTGCTGAAAATTACCTATCGTTTTTTTATATAAAACTCCCATTTCTAATTAGATTACTTAGAAATCATTCACTCTTTGAGAAGATGCTAATGGAGGTTTAGAATGAAAAAATTATTAATTTTTATAATATTTTTAAATTTAATTTGTGTTTTACCTGCTTATTCCAGTTTTGTTTTAGAGATTGGAAATATCTATTATGAAAGTTGTCATAAGTATTATCCCGATTATTATTTTAATCAAGCAAATAAGACTGGGATATTTCATAGTTTAAACAATAGTGAATTAGGGTTATTATATAATTGTAATATTGGTAAGAATATTTTACTTAATTTTGGAGTGTATTATAACAAAATAAATTATACAATAAATGATTTTTACATAATTCATTATAACTATTATTATTATTATAAAATTTCAACAACAATAACTTCATTTAAATTACCTTTAATTTTTAAGTTTCCAATTTTAAAAGCGAATAAATTATATTTTAACCTTGGCTTTTCTTTTGTTACTGAGTTCCACAAATATAAAAGATATAGGTCAGATATTATTAACTCGATATCTATTCTTGATACACTACATTATAACTATATTGAACTAACCGGTGGTATTACTTATAAAATAAAAATATTTGATTATATTTTATATCCTGAAATCATGTATGATTATTTATTAACTCCAATATATTTAAATAAAGATGAACATGTAGACATAATGTCATATTCATATACTTTTAAAGTAAGATTTTCTGTTGGTATAGATTTAAAGAGTTTTTCGAATAAAAATTAATGGTACTGTAGGAAATTATGAAAACAATGAAATTTATATTTATAACTATTTTACTTATTTTCATATTTGGAAATGTATCTTATTCAAATTTTGATATCAACGATTATGTGATATCAAAGGATAATACGATAGTTGATAATCCATCAATTAATAAGAAATTTAATTTGGAAATTTATTCGGGATATAATTACGGAAATTATTTTTTTCAATATTTTTTTAAAGATATCCTGTACATTATGGATAAAGAAGACTATATTTATAGTCTCGATAATGATGCACGTTATTACTATGATTTTGATTATAAAAAGAATAAATATTTCACAAGAAAAATCAATCAAATTGCATTTTTTTATATTGCTTCTGAAAAGATATCAATAGGATTTAATTTCAAATATTTCAAACTAAATAATTATGCAAATATTTCAACTTATTATAATTATTTTGATATAACCAATAATTATCATCAGAATTATATTTTCTATTATATATATTATTCTTTAAAAATATTTTCTTATGATTTTTTATTACAATGTAATTTATTTAAAATTTCAAATTTTAATTTTAGCTTAGTTTTCAATTATGAAGTTAATAACATTATTTTGAAATATAAAAAAATATATAATTATGATGGTTCCGATGATTTCTCTTATTTTGAGATTTATGAAAATTCAATTAATAAAAAAATTACAAATTATTTCGGTTATAGTTATGGAATTAAAATGACTTATAATGTTCCCAAGAAAAACAATTATATTTCTTTAGAAATATCAAAATGGGATATGCTAATTGATAATAGTTATTGTGACTTCTATTATAATATTTTTCTTGGTATTGGACAAAAATTTTAAATTGCATGTTTTTTCTTTCTTATCTTAGATAATTATAAATAGGATTAACAATAAAAGAAAAAAACAAAAAGAAAAAATTAACAGGGACTCTAAAAAGACTTGTAATTGACTTACTTATATCGTTTGTTAATCCTTTCTTTGGATTTTTTTATTATCTTTTTCGTTTCTTCTCCATTTTAGTTGGTTGAAATTCCCGGGAAAGACGGCTTAGCCCTTAATATAAAGTGCTCTGTATTTTTGATCGAATATATTTTCCTTTTTCATTAACTTCTGAAAACTTATTATTTCGGATTTTTGCTTGTAATTTTCTTTTTTCTTCATGATTTCAATATTCCTTCTCTTTTTTTATTGTTTTCATACTAGTGTAC
>DAOVMD010000182.1 GCA_030630935.1 Candidatus Mcinerneyibacteriota bacterium
ATACTTTGATGAGATTCATCTTTTAGTTGTTAGAGACCATGAAGAAGCTTCCGAGATGTTTAGAAATGGTGAGATAGATATTTATATACCACAAACTTCGGAACTGGAAGAGTTTCTTGAAGAGGAATATTATAAAGATAATATAATCAGTACACCGAGTTTGGATATTAAGTATCTTGGGTTTAATACTCAATCTGAAACACCTTTCAGAAATAAAGAAATCAGGCAAGCTTGTAATTATGCAATTAATGTCCCTGAACTAATTTCAAATTTACTCGGTCGCCAAGCTATTCCAGCGAAGGGAGTTCTCCCGCCTGGAGTCAAGGGCTATAATAAGATGCTTAATGTTTATAAGTATAATCCTGAACGTGCTCTTGATCTACTTGCTGCTAATAGATTTCCCGGAGGTCTTCCGGATGTATATCCTCTTGTTTGTTCAAATAGAGATGTTGAAGTGAAGAAGGCTGAGTTGGTATCGGGGTATCTTGCACAGATTGGGATAAAAGTGGATATAATTCCATTACCCTGGAAGGGATTAATTGACAGGTGTAATAAAGGTGATACGGTACTATTTCTTATGGGGTGGATCTCTGATAATGGTGATCCGGATAACTTCTTCTTCCCTCTATTTCATTCAGATAATTTGGGGGTTCATGGGAACTACACCTACTTTAATGTTCCGAACATTGATGAAATGATTGAAACTGCGATGCAGATAAAGAATCCCGGTAAGAGAATTGATTATTACAAACAGGTTGAAAAAGCAATATTAGAAGAAGCACCTGCAGTATTCTTACATCATCAAGTCGATTATATGGTTACAAGTCCAGAACTAAGAAATGTACATATGCATCCACTTGGTTTGAAGCGTTGGGGCCAGATGTGGAAAAAGTAATAAAAAAACTTGATAATGTAATCCTGGCATTTATCTTTTTATATGCAATCTCTGCTGCAATTTCGATTGCTGCAAGTGAAACCTTCCTGGGAATAGCCTTAGTTATTTGGTTAGTAAAATTAGTAAAAAGTAAATTCAAGAGCTTAAAATCTTCTTCAATTGATGTCCCAATTATTGCATTTATTATTTTTCGAGTGATATCAACATTTGCTGGAGTCGATGTTGCAAATTCAATGCTGAAGTTAAAAGAACTTACTCTATTTATTGTAATTTATCTGGTTAGGTATAATTTGAATCAGGAAATGTTCAAGAAATCTATGATCGCACTTATTTATTCCGCTGCAGTTGGTGTAGTTAGCAGAATAATCTATATGTATCTAATTCAAGGTTTACCTTTTGATAAAAGCAACAGGTTATCCGGATTTAGCAGTGGGTATATGACTTATGGTTCAATCCTGACAATTATTATTTTATTAGGTGCAGCAATCCTATTATTTTCCAAGCTGGAGAAAATACATAAAATTCTATTAATGGGGAGCTTATTAATACTTGGTGCAGGACTTGGTTTAACACTTACAAGAAGTGCTTGGGTCGGGTTATTTACGGGAATGCTTTTCCTCGGAATATTTAAAAATAGATTTTTATTATTTGCTATGATTGGTTTATTAATTATCGGTTTTCTATTTGCTCCGCCAAAGATTAAGTCAAGAGTCTTCTCAATTTTCAGTAAGGAGGATGCAACAATTAATACTCGTCTCCAAATGTGGGATTGGGGCTTGAAGGTTTTTAAGGATCATCCAATCTTAGGGATTGGCCCGAATAATGTGAAGAAAATGAAATCTGCCTGTAAACAATACCCCCTTGAGAAATTGGTTGAAGAACAAATGGTTCACCAACACAGCAATTTTATGCAATTCCTTGTGACATTAGGTTTATTAGGATTCTTAGTGTTTATTTGGATGATATTATCATTTTCTAAAGTTTTAATTCAATCAATTAAGAAATTTAAAGCTGATCCTTTCTACTCAGGCGCCACCTGGGGAATCGCAGCTGGATTTTTAGGGTTTATAGTTACAGGATTATTTGAATATAACTTCTTCGATTCTGAAGTGATATTAATTATATTCTTTTTAATAGGTGGAACAATTGCAATTTTAAATAAAAGTGAAGATGAAAAAATTAATCAAAATTAGTATTATAACTTGTGCGGTATTAGTGTTAATCTGTTTAGGAGTAATCCTGAAGCTTTCGGGGAAATTCAAACCAGGAATAAAATACAGTCGAGTTTCCAATGCAATTTATCTTCAGCGTTCGTGGATAATGAAAGAAAAGGACAATGCGAAATTAAAAGATTTAGTATATTTTCTTAAAGAGATGGAGATCAAATATATTTATATTCATCATACTCCTTTTGATTCTAATGGAAAATTACCAGAACTTTCTGAGACTGCAACGAGAAAGTTAATCTCGTATCTGAATAAGAACTATTCTGAACTGAAAATCTTAATCTGGGTCGGTGGGATTCAGACTTTTGATAAAGAAAGTGATAAAGGTACGTTTCTCCTGCGCGATCCTGATTATAGAAATACAGTAGTTTCAGAGATAAAAAATATTATTACTGAATTTAATTTTGACGGAGTTCACTTGAATATTGAACCGATTAAAAATCATGATCCTGATTTCCTGAAATTATTAGAAAAGTTAAAGAAAAATATACCGGAAGGTAAGTTATTATCAATTGCAGCTTTTAAACCGTATTTTATTAGAAACCCTGAAGGAATTTATTGGGATAGCAAATATTATAAAAAAATTGCACAATATTGTGATCAGATGGTTGTGATGGCTTACGATACTAATCTCTCTCATAAAATCTCGTACTTACTTTATTTGAAGTATACTGTTAGAAAGGTTTTATTAGCAATGAAATCCCTGGATAATCCACCGGAGATTCTAATTGGGGTTCCGGCATATCATCCGAAAGATAAACATGCTGCAAAGGTTGAGAATTTAGAAAATAGTATCAGAGCAACTGCTGCCATAATTACTTCTCTTAAAAGTTCAGAGGTATTTAGCGGGATTGCAATCTATTCACTCTGGAGATTAGACCAGGAAGAAGTAAATGATTATTTTCAAATGTGGATTGCAGCGAATCCCGTAATATTTAAGAATTTGGAAGGTTTACGAGAATGAATAAGAATATAAATCTAAGAAAAGGACTTGAGAAACTTGAACTTAAAATTCTATCTCCCTTTGCTGCAATGAGTTTAAATTCAAAGGGCCGTTTAAGAAATGAGAAACCACATCCGTTCTTAACTTGTTTCCAGGTTGACCGGGACAGGATAATTCATTCAGAAGCATTTAGGAAACTAAAACATAAAACACAAGTTTTCCTTTCTCCATTAGAAGATTATTTCCGAACAAGACTAACCCATACCCTTGCTGTTTCGCAGATATCCCGTACGATAGGGAAGGTTCTTGCTCTAAATGAAGATTTAATCGAAGCAATTGCTTTAGGTCATGACCTTGGGCATACACCCTTCGGGCATATTGGTGAGAAAGCACTTAATAGAATTGCGAAACATGGGTTTGCCCATTATAAACAGAGTGTCAGAATTATTAATAACCTGGAAGGGAAGAATGGTTTAAATTTAACCTTTGAAGTTCAGGATGGCATACTGAAACATTCAAAAGGCTCCTCTGACCTTCCGTTAATCATCGGGAAGTTGGATAAGAATAATACACTGGAAGGAGCAGTTGTCAGGATATCTGATTCAATCGCGTATATTAATCATGATATTGATGATGCGATCGTGTCAGGATTAATTAAACCTGATGATATCCCGAAAAAAGCACGGCTGATACTTGGCAACAGTTATCGGAAGAGACTGGAGATTATGATTAATGATATTATTATGAATAGTCTTGATAAGGATTATATTGCCTGGAGCTCAAAGATCAGGGCTGGTGTAAATATCCTGAAAGATTTCCTGTTTAAAAAAGTATATCCACGCCCTGAGATTCAGAATGAAATGGATAAAGCCAATAAAGTACTTGAAGAGATATTTTATTACTTCAAAGAGAACCCGAAAAAATTCAAGAAACTATATAAACAATTCCACAAGGAATTTTCGATTGATGAAAATCTTTGTGACTATATTTCATCTCTATCGGATGACGAAATAATTGCAATGTATGAAAAAATTTTCATACCGGAAAAATGGATAAGGTTATAAAAGGAGAACCAATGGATAAATTTAAAACATTAGAAAAAAAGATCAAATCCAAAACCGCTGTTATTGGAATAATCGGTCTTGGTTATGTTGGGTTACCTTTAACTGAAAACTATGTAAATGGTGGATTTAAGGTAATAGGAATTGATTCGAATCCAAAGAAGGTAAATGCACTTAAATCCGGAAAATCTTATATCCAGGATATCTCGTCAAAATCAGTAAAGTCTCTTATAAAGACGAAACGTTTCTTTCCATATTCCGATTTTAATAAGATTAGTGATATGGATGTTATCATCATCTGTGTTCCTACACCTTTAAGAAAATCCAAAGACCCGGATATTTCTTATATCCTTTCTGCATTGAAGGAGATTACTAAGAGAAAATACTTAGGGTCTTTAGTAATACTTGAAAGTACTACATATCCGGGCACGACAGAAGAGATATTACTTCCTGAATTAAGTAAAAATAATTTAAAAGTAGGAAAGGACTTTTTCCTTGCTTTTTCCCCCGAACGAGTTGACCCCGGTAATGCGGTTTATTTAATCAAGAATACTCCAAAAGTTGTGGGAGGTGTTACTGCAAAGTGTACAAAACTTGCAGCTCTTGCATATAAGTCAATAATAAATAAAGTTCACGAAGTATCTTCACCAACAGTTGCAGAAACGTCAAAACTCCTTGAGAATATCTTCCGCTCGGTTAATATCGGATTGGTAAATGAAATGGCTCTACTCTGTAATAGAATGAAGATTAATGTCTGGGAAGTAATTGAAGCAGCAAAAACAAAACCGTTCGGGTTCATGCCATTCTACCCAGGTCCCGGACTTGGCGGACATTGTATTCCACTCGACCCGTTTTACCTTTCATGGAAAGCAAGAACTTATGATTTCAATGCAAGATTTATTGAACTCGCCGGGGAGATAAATGGAAATATGCCGTATTATGTAATTGATAGAATATTTGAAATTTTAAATTCAAATAATAAAACAATCAAAAAAGCAAAGGTTCTAATTCTTGGGCTTGCGTATAAAAATGATATTAACGATATGCGTGAATCACCATCATTGGATATCTTTAAACTCCTGGTTAATAAAGGAGCAATTGTTGAATATTTCGACCCTTATATTCCAAGCGTAGAAATATATGAAAAGAAATATAAAACCATAAAAGATGATTATAAGAAATTTAAAAAATATGATATCGTGGTTATATTAACTGCTCATTCAAAATTCGATTATAAAGAGATCATTAAAAATTCAAAATGTATTTATGATACTCGAAACGCAATTAAAACAAAACGAAAAATTAATAAAATTCATAAACTATAAAAGGTAAAAGTTAAATTGTTTAAGTGTTCAAGACCTGCTTTGCATGCGTTCAAAAGTTATTGTAGAGACGTGCCACGGCACGTCTATGGTTAAATCGTTTAAATGTTAAATAAAATGTTCAAGTGTGCGGAAGTTGCGATAGTTCAATAGTTAAAGTGTTTTATAAGGGCATGCTTTGCATGCGTTAAAGTGTATTGTAGAGACGTGCCACGGCACGTCTGATAGTTAAATTGTTCAAAAGTTTTATAAAGGCATGCTTTGCACGCGTTCAAGAATTATTGTTGATTGGTAATTAAAATAAAATAAAATTTTATAGTAAGGAATGTCGATATAAGTAAAAGCATTGGACTATATAATGCTAATCAATTATCAATTAATAATTAGAAATCGTGAATATTAAATGCTGAGCACAGCGAAGTTGTGTTCACTGTTATCTGCTCTCTGATATCAGTTCTCTGCTTAAACAGTAGGTTTGCTTATACTTGGTTTGACAACTTTACCTTTCTTGATACACTTTGTACATACTTTAATATACTTAGGTTTTCCGTCGACTAGTGCTTTAACTCGTTGAAGATTCGGTAAGCTGCGTTTTTTTGTCTTTCTATGTGAGTGAGAAACATTGTTCCCGACTAAGGGTCGTTTTCCACAAATTGAACATACTTTTGCCATTATTATTGCCTCCATTAAAGTTACATAAAACAATTTTGAATTATAACATAGAATTTAAGATAAATCAAGTGATTTTTTCATTTATTACAAGGTCAGGATACGGGAGAACATGAATAGTTAAATGGTTAAAGTGTTCAATGCATGCTTCGCATGCGTTCAATAGTTCAAGTGTTAACAAAACCGTTTAAGTGCTATTGTAGAGACGTGCCACGGCACGTCTGATAGTTCAATAGTTCAAGTGCTAACAAAACCGTTAAAATGTTTAACAAGTTTTGATAATTTAATAGTTCAAATGCTAAAAAGATGTTCAAGTGTTAAGGATGTTGAGATAGTTAAATGGTTCAAGAGTTTTATAAAGGCATGCTTTGCATGTGTTA
>DAOVMD010000097.1 GCA_030630935.1 Candidatus Mcinerneyibacteriota bacterium
AATAATCTTGAACCTAAAAATAAATTTTCAAAATTTTGTTTTTTTACCTAAACTCGCTATCAAAACACTTTTTTGATACCTTGTTTTTGCAGGAAGGTCATCATTGATAAATTCTTTTTAAAATCGTAAACGATTCAGATTGCCGCGCCCTCTACGAGAGCTCGCAATGACATTCTTTTGTCTTCGGAGCGAATCAATGCTTTGATCCATAAAACGACTGTTTTCTGTTATCTGTTCTCTGCTCTCGACAGCTTTGCTGTCTGTATCTTACCTACTGAATAATTCAGTTAATTCTTTTAATCTTTTTATAATTTTCTTTGTAATCATTTCACTCCTGTATCTCCAAGCCCAATTACCATCTGCAGTTCCGGGAATATTCATTCTAGCATCTGCACCTAATCCAAGAATATCCTGCATAGGAATAATTGACATATCAGCAACTGAAGCCAAAGCCAATTTGATCATATCCCAATGAATCTCCTTTCCGTTAGAACCCAAATATTTGAGAGCAAAATCAAGTGATTTCTTCACCTCATCAAAATCTTGAGTAGAATCTTCTTCATTAGGATTAAACCATCCGATTGTAGTATTATTATCATGAGTTCCTGTATAAACTACACAATTCCTAATATAATTATGCGGCAAATAAACATTTGTAGAATCGCTAAATGCAAACTGTAAAACTTTCATCCCGGGAAAACCAAATTTATCTCTTAGTTCTTCAACTTCAGCGGTGATCACACCGAGGTCTTCGGCAATTATTGGAGGAGCACCGATCTCTTTTTTTAATGCAATAAAGAATTTTTCACCAGGGCCTTTAACCCACTTTCCGTTAATAGCAGTATCTTCATTCGCGGGAATCTCCCAATAAGCTTCAAAACCACGGAAATGATCAATCCTGATGATATCGACTAATGCAAGTGTCATCTTAAATCTGGCAGTCCACCATTCATAACCTTTTTGCTCCATCACATCCCATCTATAAAGGGGATTACCCCATAACTGACCTGTTGCAGAGAAATAATCAGGGGGAACACCTGCAACAACCGTAGGATTCCCGGTTTCATCAAGATAAAATAAGTTTGGATTAGCCCAAACATCTGCACTGTCATGCGAAACGAAAATTGGGATGTCTCCAATAATCCTTATTCCATTATCATTACAATATTTTTTTAATTCAAACCATTGTTTGAAAAATTGACATTGTAAAAATTTATGATATTTTATTTCTTCCTCAACAATACTTCTCGCATCTTTTAAATATTTACTATTTCGAAAGGCAATATCCTTTTCCCATTCAAACCAGGGTTTTCCATTATGGTATTCCTTTAGTGCCATATAAAATGCATAGTCATCAAGCCACCAACTATTTTCAGAACAGAAATTACTTATAAATTGTCTGTAATCATAATCTGCTCTTTCCAGGAAATTCTTATATCCCTTCCTGAAAATAGCTTCTTTAAACTCTATTACTTTAGTAAAATCGACCTTATCCTTTGGAAATGTCGGGATATTATCTAAATCCTTGGTATCTAAGAATCCTTCATCTACCCATTTCTCAAGGGATATTAAAAGAGCATTACACCCGAATACTGAATAACTTTGATAAGGTCTTTCTCCGTTTCCCGGGCTGCCAAGCGGAAGAAGCTGCCATAACTTCTGTTTTGTTTTAATCATAAAATTCACAAAACTATATGCAGTCGGACCAAGATCTCCTATCCCGAATTTCCCCGGTAAGGAAGTTGGATGTAATAAAATCCCCGATGACCTGTTAAATTTCATATTTCACCTTATTTGTTTTTAATAAAATAAATTATAATATCATCTGTTTGGAAACTATTTTCTTAAAATAATTATTTTTTATTATAAATCCTTTTTCATTTATTGTCAAGGTACTTCTTAAAATAACTTAAATTTATACATCTATGAAATTATTGTAACTTTTGAAAACATTCATTTTTTACTTGAACAAATACCTAAATTCCCGGATTAACCTTTTATATGGTGATTTATTAAATTGATGATTCTATCCCTTTTATTTACTACAAAATGTAGTTCTCTTCCATCTTTCAATTTCATAAATATTCCATTTGGGAATATACCTAAAGTATTTTTCTTAACAATTGCAACTATATCAGGTAAATCAATCTCCTCCGGATCCTTTTGAACATTCAATGCATGCGGATGAAATAATACACGTTTATCAGTAACTCTGAAATCTCCACCAACTCCCTCTATTCCCCTATAGAGATTTGCCTTAACATGATATAGAAGGTTCTCATCTTCTTTTAAATGAAATGACATTATTTGTCTCCTGAATATTTTAATTTCTTTTAAAGTATTAGTTGATTATAACATAAACTTGAAATAAAATCAAATAATTTACTTTATTCAATAAATTTTATGAAGGCGGTTCAGCAACTCCATTTTGTCATTGGAACAAAATGAGAAGCTCGACCATTCTAAATGGTAGTCCTTATTAATATCAATTAAGTTTTTTCCCAACATAGAAAAAGTTACAAGCTAAGTTTTCTAATCTTTTTTTATTTTCAAAAAATAAATCTAAATATTTTATCGGATGAAGTAAATAAGTAAGAAAGATTCTTACTATAGATGACAAAAATACCCCAGGAGTAATACTTTCAAAAAAATCTCTTAAAAATAGAGCAAATGCAGTAAAAGAACCAGAACAAACCCCTTTTTGAATCATTTTAAAACCATGCCTTTCAAACACTTTTTCTATACCTGAAATGGTATACCTTTGAAAATCGTTAGGAATCATATGATAGGCTCGCATAAAAGGAATTTCAACGTATACCTTCCCCCCAGGTTTTAATGTTCTATAAATTTCATCAATTGCAATTTCAGGATTTTCCAAGTGTTCAATTATTGAAGAATTTAAAATTAAATCTATAGAATTGCTTTTTAAGGGTAAATTCATAGCATCACCAATTATATCTACTTGTCCTATATGAGGAATCCCTATTTTAATGATCTGTTTATATTTTGAAAATGTTCTTTGGAATATTTTTTCAAAACCCGCACCCATATTAACTACAATATTATCCGGTAAATCAGGATTTTTTGATGCTAATAATTTTATTATTGTTAACCTTGATTTCAAACTCCAAACCCTTGTTTCAGGAGTTTTAAAAGACATTAAAATTTTTTCTTGAAGTGTATAATTTTTAACTGAACTATGGCTTTTTATAAAAGTATTTAATTTTGATTTTTTTTCAAGTAATATAGGAGTGTTTTCTAATAAAGAATAATCCAAATTACAATTAGTACATAAATACTTATTTTCTGATACGGTTAGAGACCCATTTTTGCATTCCGGGCAAATTACTATTTTCTTAATTTTATCCTTTTTTAATTCATTCACTTAAGTTCACCTCTTTTTAATTTGTTATGATTATTTTATCATATCTATTAATTAAAAGTCAAGTGAAAATAACATTCAAACAATAGCAACTAAACTTGGATACTATATATCAATCTGGGAAATTAAAATAACATTTTTTAATTGTTTCTGATTCTTATGAAAACAATTCATAGCCTGAAGTAAACATAATTCTGGGACAAAATGGGAGCACCGTCCCCCCATTGTTTCAATCTGAAAAATTAAAACATCGCAGCACCATCCAATTGTAGAATATTCTCAATTGATTCGCTTATTATCTGTGCGCTTTTTTTATGATATCCCCCGGATAGTACCATCAGGATTGGAATCTTATTATCAAAGGCAAAGCGGAAAATAATCTCGTCTCTTTTTATTATCCCATCCTTGGTAATCGCTAATTTCCCAAGCTCATCATCTATAAAAATATCAGTCCCGGCATTATAAATTATGAAATCCGGATTTACTTTTTTAATTGCCTTATCTACTTCAACTCGAATCAACTTTAAATAATCTTCATCTTTAATTCCTGGCTGAACAGGAAAATCAAAGTCAATATACTTCTTCGCTGGATAATCCCTGGGGTAGTTATTTTGATTATATACATCAAAAATATAAATACCCTTACGATCCTTTAAAACAGATTCAATCCCGTTACCCTGGTGCGCATCAAGGTCAATTATTAAAATAGAGTAATCAGGATACTTATCAAGTATTTTTAAACATGCTAATGGAACATCAGCGTAGAAACAAAAGCCACCACCTGATTCTGCCTTTGCATGATGATACCCACCTGATAGATTAATGGCCCAGCCGTATTCAAAAGCAAGATCAACACCTAATAATGTTCCACCCGTTGCATAACGCATTGGAGCTAAAAATTTCTTCCTTAATATTGAAACAGGAACTTTCTTAATCAAAAGTAATTCTGCAATACTTGCAATAACTTCCGGATCATTTAGTGATGAAAGGTATTCCTGAGAATGTACTTTTAAAAGTTCTTCATTTGTGACTTGTTCCGGCTGATAAAAATTAACCTTCTTTAATTCAAAGCGCTTTTTTAAATATCTGTAAACCCTACCGTACTTCTCTGAATCAAAAGGATGAAGCTTCTGAATTCCAAAAAGTCTTATGTTATAATGCTTAGAATAGATTATTGGTACCTTCTTCTGATTGGTCTGCTTCCCAATTTTTCCTGAACTCATTAGGAACACTCCTACAATAATTAAAATTATTGAAAACATAATTCGCTTCTTCATTTCTTTCTCTCCTTTGTAAAATGGGGACGTACATTATCTTTTTGATGAGAAAGGAACGTAAATAACACTATATTGGAAAAAATCGATTACAATTCTCATTTCCACCAAATCTGTATTAAATGATTAAGAACAAGGACAATGTCCCAACATAGTGGAGCTTATGGCAAAGATTACAAAAAGATAATGTACGTCCCCATAATCAAAATCGCTTTAAATCAGATTTGTAAAATAGCCATTCAGCAGTTTCAAATTCATTACCTTCAGGAATTGTATGCCATGGTGTTTTTAAACCCGGTTTTATTAATACTTCAATATCCTGTGCAGGTGTAAAACTCTGGGCAATTAAAAAGATCCTCTCTCCTTTTTCATTTATTGCAACATCCAATACTATCACAGCATGATTATAGTGTGTCTTTATTCCCTGAATAAATATATCTCCAGGCTGTATATCTTCAATTGGAACTGATTTAAGTTCTGAATTGAGAGATTTAGTATTAGCATAGTTAAAAACGATATTCATATACTTTCTAAAATTCTTATACCCGGGACGCTGAGCTCCCGGAGTTTTTAACCAACCATTCTTTTTGTTATTTAGATTGTAACCTGCCTTCCACTTTGAATACTTGAAATTAAAACCATTCAAGAATTTAAAATGAATTTTCTTATACTCTCCTCTTGAATAGAGATACTCAGCTCTTAATCTCATCACAGCATCAGCACATTGCTGAAGGTCCCTCTTCCCAATATCAATGTCAATAACAGAATAATGAATTTCCTGATTACATTTCTTCTTGCTATTATATAAAAAGACCTTAGTTCCCTTTTCCTTAAGAGGCAGGTGCCTGAGCCAGTACCCAAAAGAAGAAGTATCTAACTTTACCTTTTTAAAATCCTGGGAAACAACTATGTCTTTCACATTATACGTATTTGTATAATCTCTTGACAGCCATCGGTAATTCACATTCAAAGTTTTTTTTGAGGAATTTAGTTCTTTAAATGTATTATATGGGATCATATCGCCATCTACATAATTAAGAGCCATGAAATGCAGATGTGTAGGAGATCTTTTTGGATATGCATTGTAACCTGTCCTCCCAAGATAACCAATCACTTGCCCTGAAATAAGGATATCACCAACCTTCACTTTTACCTGGTCGAGATGTGCATAGTAATAATAACTTGCTTCTCTATTTTTATTTGGAGAGAATATCCAAACATATTTCCCCCCGCGAATTTCACTTTCAGAATCCCAAGTATCATTTATTGCAACCACAATTCCACTACAATAAGAAACAATTTCAATTCCTTTCCCGGTTTCATCGTCTAATGAATCCTGATTTATATCATCAACGAAAATATCATGAGCAGGATGACCTCCATGCTTATTCCCATCATAGAAATCATACCCTTCCGGTTTATATCCGGACCCATTCACTCCCCCGACATTATTAATCCCATAACCATTTACAGGAAACCGGGTCCCTGAGAAATCAAACCAACACATTAAGTGAATTCTATTATTATAATGATTTTGAATTTTTTCATTTAATTCAATAATCTTTATTTTTGCTTTCTCCTTCCCAATCTTACCATCACGAATCTGTTTATCCAATTCATCCCATTCCTGGGCGACATCAGCAAAAATATAAGTCGACAACAACATAAAAATCAAACTGAATAATATTAACTTCAACTTCATTTTAAAATCCTTTTACTAAAATGGAACAGAGGTTAATCCTTAATAGTAATCTTCTTCACATAGATTAATTGACGATCTTTTGTTTCTGCAAAATGATTTAGCATAAATTTCAGATCAGGCTCAATCTTTTTATCAAATACTTTTTTCCCGTTTAAGTTAATTACAACATTCTGATCGAGTTGAACCATATCAGGATTAATATATATAGAAAACTCGGAGACCTTAGATGTCTTAATAAAAAAAGTATTCCCGGAATATTCAGCTTCAATTCTACCTGATGGAAGTTCTCTTTTAAATAATGGATATATTTTCTCCGGTGGAAAATTTCCTTTCAACTCAATTTCTTTTCCATCTCTCAGGATTGTTATTTCTGCAGGATCACCGCGTTTTTTTCCTTCCTTATATTTATTCAAGTCATCAAGTTCTTTAACTTCAAGCTTGCCTAACTTGATAACAATATCACCTTTTTTAACCTTCAGTGCGCCAAATAATGTATCCTCTTCAACGACTCCATCGACTCTTACCCCTGGACCTTTAAATTTAGTATCGGGGAAAAACCCGAACATTACCCTATCATCAACCAGGTCCATATTATAATCTTTATACCAATCTTTATGTTTTTTCCCCTTAATTTTATTTATTGATAACCATTTACATTTACCTAGTTCAGGATACGCAGTCTCCCAGATAATTTTTCTCGGGGTCATGTTTCTTAAATGAGTATCCATAAACCTGAACATTCTTGGTAATTCCTTATCAGCATAAGCATACTCATGCCCAATTCCTGCATATACTCTATATAAAAGATCCGCACCTGCTTCCTGGGCAAGTTCCATCATTGGCCGCATTTTTTTGTCCGGGTACAAACTATCCAGATCAGTGTTAATTACAGAGAATGATGTATTGAATAGGTTCACAAAATAAGTTTGAGTATCGCCATCAATTGATGCAACTCCCGGATGACCATTCCAGGGAATGAAACCAGCAAAATCATCAGGATGACACATCCCGAAGAAAAATGCTCCTGAAGCTCCATCAGAAAAACCCGTCATATAAACCCTGTTTTCATCTATATTATATTTTGATTTGATTACTCTAATTTGTTTAAGAACATTTGCTGAACCAACTTTATCCCACCACATAGCCTTATTATGTGCTAATGGAAAAAGTAAAATATATCCTTTTTCCTCTGAATATTTTATCAGGTAAGAATTTTGGATAAAACCTTCGATATCCTTTTCGAGATCAGCTCGACCAACACCACCATGTAAGTAGATAAGCAGTGGTGTTTTCTTTGATGGATTATATTTTTTAGGAATATAAACGGCATAAGGTCTGGTCACGCCATCAATGCACTTATTATCATAAATATTTATTCCCCATTTGAATGCCTGTGGAAATTTGACATTTGAAATCGTATTAGTTAAATCTTTATATGTAGGGTCCTCTTTTAGTATTTTTCTAATAATAACATTCGCTTCTTTATCGGTTTCTGCATTTAACAGTTTTGTAGTTAATTCCTGGACTTCGTATGAAAATGTAAATGTAAAAATTATAAACAATAATAAAACTATTGTGGAAATCTTTCTCATAGGTCTCCTCCTAAATTTAAAGTTCCAAAATATCTCCAAAATTAATACCGAATGTAATCTGTAGTGTTTCGTTCCAGACTTTCACGTGAATGGTTTCATATGCTTCCTGAAGATCGCGACTCATTCTGAGCTCAATAAAAACTCTCCCCCACTCAAATGCATTAAAATCACAACCAAGTCCAAAGTCAATACCCACTGTCTGCAAAGCAAAATCTTCAAAGATATTTCCTGCATCAGATTTCTCGCTAACAAAGAAATCTATCCTTGGTCCAACTATGAAGTATGGTGTTAACGATTTCATTTTATATCTAAGTTTAAAAAGGATAGGGAGAGAAATATAATTAGCAATATTAATATAATCCTTATACCCGATTATATTAAAAGATTCATCTAATACTGGTCCTTCAAATGACATCCCCTTTTGAATAAAATGAACTCCATAAACCACACTGAAATGCTTTGTATATTCCCATTCAGAAAAAATCCCGATTTCAAAAGTGGTGATTGGTTTTGTATCCCAGGTTGACCCAGTATAGTAATCCCATGTCTGATCTGCAGATACATAACTTAATTTAAGTCCATAACCCATTTCATACTCATCTTCATATGCACAAACATCATTATTAAATAAAAAGGTTAAGAATAAAGTTAGTAAAATAATTAAAGTAAACTTCTTCATAAATTCTCCTATATATTATTCTTTTTTATTATAACATAATAATGATATTATTTCAAACGATTTTCGGAATAAAAACATTACAATATCAAAATATCAAAAGGAAAACAAAAAAAACATGACAGTGACTTGAAAGAGACTTATAATTGGCTTACATATATTGTTTATATTTGTTTAGAGCTGAAGATACTTATCAAACAGTCGAATGTGAATTTTAACAGGGATGGACGGGATGGACGGGATGAAAGACAAAAACAAAAGAAAAGATTTTTTTTTTATTCTTCAGCAGGTCGACGAACGGAGAGAGGAGATCCCATATAGTCCCGAAGTGAATCCGGGATAAACTCCACG
>DAOVMD010000249.1 GCA_030630935.1 Candidatus Mcinerneyibacteriota bacterium
GCACGATTATTGATGCTATAATATTGTGAAGTTAAAAAATCGCTCTTTGACTCTGAAGATTAGAAATTATTAAATTACAAATCACGCATCGAAGATCTAGCTTGCGTCCAGATTCTTAGCCACGAAAACGCAAAAACTCGAAAATAAATATTTTTACTGGGATTGACGGGATTAATGGAAAAGAAAAAACAAAAAAATAACAGGGACTTGAACGAGATATGTAATGGACTTACTTATATTGTTTATAATTGTTTAGAACGAAGGAACTTTAGAATGCTTCTTTAACCGCCCCGAAGTAAATTCGGGGTAAATTCTGGACATGAAGAGCATGAAGAAAAAAGGAGGTATTATGGTTTAATCATTGTGGGTGGTGATGTTGATTATAGTTGGTGTTGAATAAAATTCATAAAAAAGTAGGAGGAGAAAATGGTAAAATCAATTAACTTAGAAACAGAATATAAGGTGGAAGATGAAGAGCAAGTCTCTTTAAGTATTGTCATTGGTGATGCACAAATTGGATCGTCAATTGTTTTTTTAGATGATAATGAATTAGGACGTAGAGAAATTGAAAATTTAAACATCGGTTTAGGTAAGGATATAAAAGGGCAAAAAATAATTATCAAATCTATCGTAAAGGATATAAATGATATGACCAATTATACTAGTATTACTTATATTTTAAAAGGTGGAATATTTGATCAAACATTTTATTCAAAAGGCGTTGTTGATGAAAATGGCGATTCAATCATATATCGAGCTACTTTCTTTATAATATAACCTATTGGTTCTGGAGGATATTTATAATGAAAACTATAAATGACATAAAAAAAATCTTTTTATTTTTAGTGGTTTTATTCATTTTTCACGTTAGCCAATTATATGCTCAAGATGAATTTAAATTTTCCAACTTTGATGAATTAAGAGTTCCCAATTCACCTGCTCTAAACCTACTTGGTATATCTCCAGCTGACATAAACCGACCAGTCACTCCAAAAGCATTTATGATTTCAATATTAGAGTCGACAGGTCAATCGAAGAATTTTGCACTTGAAATAACGCCTTATTGGTGGTCTTCACACCCGGAATTAACATTTGATGATTATTACTTTGACAAGAGGGGATATGGAGAATCTATGCTGCAAACACTTGCGATTTCAATGGGAAAAACTGAGTTTTCAACAGAAAGGAATGGTAATACAATTAGTATTACAAGGATTGGAATGGGATTTCGTCTAAATATTATTAAAGGTCATGTTTCGGAAAAATTTAAAGACGAACTTAAAAAGTTCAAAACCAATATCATGTCAATACAACTTAAATATTTAAGTGAACCAGATTCAGAAGATTCTGAAAAGTTGAGGATAAAAGAAGAAGATGATGAGGTTAATAGATTTAGTTTGGCAATAGAACAATTAGATAAAGAAAGAGTTGGTTGGCAATTGGAATTTGCAACTGCGGTAACTTATGATTTTCCTGAAAATGAATTAGATAATGAGAGATTTTCTCGTTTTGGTGCATGGCTTACAGCCTCATATCATCCACACTCATTGGATAAATTGACTTTCCTCGGAATTGGTCGTTATATTTATGAAGATTTATTTAAAGAAAAAGAAGAAATTTATGATGTTGGTTTTAGTTGTATTCTAAAGTTTAAGCAACCACGAGTTTTAATTTCATTGGAATATTTGCATAGATTTATTGAAAATGATGATGCTAATCGTTATGTTTTAATATTAGATTACAAAATAAGTGATTCTTATTTTATTTATGTTAATTTTGGTAAAACATTTAATAATGACTTTAAAAACGATGGAGATTTAGTTGCAACAATTGGATTAAATTGTGGATGGAAAGGAGGTCATGTTGTCAAAGAGAAATTCCAATAATGAGTTGAAGGCAGATAAATATAATTGAATTCAAGAAAAGGATATACGCTATATGTTTGAACAAGGGAGGATTAATTAAATATGAGCGAAAAAAATAAAAACATAAATCCTGAATTTGAAGAATCCATTGAAGCTCTTAAGAAGAGAAAAGAGCATGTACAGCAGAGGATTGAAAGTTTAAAATTTAAGCTTTTCTGGTTAACATTTGCAATTATCATATGTGGATTAGTAGGTTATTCTCTGGCATCGTTTTCCAATATTAGGTCTAATAACTTTATACTTCTATCAACTGGAAACCGATTATCCTACATAATTATAAGTGCTTTGGTCGGGACATTTATGTATGGATATGTTATCACTTTATTTCGTTTTTCATCACAAGGTACACTGCGGAGAACTGAATATAAATTAGTTCAACTTGAAGCTAAGGAGGTGCAAGAAAAAATTGAAGAGAGCTTTTTTAGCCAGCTTATTAAAATAAACCTCAAGTACCTTGACCAATACTATCTACAAACTCAAGAACAATCAGATAAAAGTTTTCGACTTGCTTCCTCGGCATCAATAATTGGACTTGTAATTATTGCAACGGGAATAATAATGATGTTTTTAGAAATGGTGAAACCAGCTTATGTAACTACTGCTACTGGAGTAATTTCAGAATTTATCGCTGCAGTTTTCTTTTACTTATACAATAGAACAGTTTTGAAGATGTCGCAGTATCATCAAAAACTTGTTATTACTCAAAATATAAGTTTGGCATTGAAAATATCAGAAGACATGGATTCAGACAAGAAAGCAAAAGTCCAAGAAATGATTGTTGATAGATTGACATCAGATATAAATAAATATTTATCGATTTCAGATATAAATAAGCATTTATCAATTGAGGATTAAACTGCGTTGTATGTTTGGTTTTGCTTGTTTGATACTTGTGTAACCGCCTTTATTCGGGTTTCTGTACTTAGGTCTTTACTTATTCTTTAAAAAGATATATATTAATTTTAATATTAATAAATATTTCACAGAACCTAATTAGAGTAAAAGGAGAAGAAAAATGATTGAATATAGTTTTAGTATTTTGAGTTCCAGGGAGGAGACGCTTAAATGTAAACAGGAAAAGTTTCATGATGTTGAATGTTGTGTTAAAGATATTAATGATTCGGGAAAGAATAATCAACAAACTGAAATTGTACCTGTATTAGAAAAAGCAGGATATTTTTTCCCTGATAAAAAAATAATTAAAAAATTTCCTGAGGAACTAAGAAAAAAATTAATAGTAAGAATTAAAAGTTATTTAAGAAACCAAAAGCAGCAAGGACTTTTATAAATGATGAAAAAATTGATTATTAGAAACTTGACTTTTAGTACATATTATGCTATTCTAATATTACAAACTATGAGAGCAAATGAGTAAATTAGGAAAGACACCGCTAAAGCACCATATATTCGTGAAAAGGTCTAATATTGTTTTTCATTTAAAGAACTTAAAGTATTTTATTAAACTTATCAATAAAATTAACATAATGTAGGAGGATATTAATATGAAGAGAGTGATGGTAACATTGTTTATGATAATATTTATGGTATCGACAGCTTTTTCTGCCGGTCCTTTTCAGCCTATACTTACAGATGTTGCTAATATCCCTGAATTAGAAGATTTGAATTTAATTAAGAGTGATGAACTGCTGACCTTCGGTAATTCATTAACAAAACTATATCTATGGGATTTGAACTCAAGGGATTCGATTAATAAAAACTTCCCGATTGAATTGAACGGAAAACTCCTTACTCAGCCGATAACTCAAAGGATTTTTAATGATGGTCTTAATTACTTAACATATTGTGTTGAGGGTATTGAGGGTAATATTTATTTTCACTGCATTGACTTTAAAGGTTCTGAGTATCCCGGTTTCCCATTGCTGCTGCAGGATAAGCCTGTTACAACTCCAGTATTTTTACTTATAGAGACCAATGTTTATATAATGTATAGTACAGAATCCGGTCAGGTAATTTACTTTGATTTGACTCACAGCTTAATCCCGGAAGAACATCATTCTATTCAAACATCAGGGACTGATACAGAGATTTATCTTAAAGATATTTCCGGAGATACCCAGAAAGAGTTAATCTGTAAAACATATATTACAGAGAATTATTATGTGATTGAATATTATGAGTATTTAAATGAGGTTTGGGAACTGAGCTCGAATTCTTTAGATTTTACAGGGGAGATTGGTTCTAATCTTTTATTTCTCGATGTAACAGGAGATAACATTGAAGAGGTAATTTTTGGTGATTCAACCGGGCAATTATTTATATATTCCATCTTTCCTAACTTTACTTTGATTCCTAACTATCCAAAGGTTATTTCAAACGGTAGTATTGAAATAATTAATTATATTCATGGCAATACAGTTGCAGTTACAGATTCAAGGAAAAATACGTATGAAATTTCTCTTGATTCATTTTCAAAGGAAAAGATATTAGATAGGAAGTATGCAAATCAATATTCGAATTATTCTTTATCTACGTATTTAGATATACCTGGATTTACAGGCATAGTAAATTACTTCACAAGATTTGGGAGCGATGTTACAATAATTAAGGATACCGGAGAACTTGAGAAATGGGGATACTTCAATCATTCAATTGATAATACATATACAAAACCAATTATCCAGATGCCTTTAGAGAGTATAATCCTTTGTTCAGAATTAACAACCGACTACATCCCCGTTATTGCATCCATTACTGCTCCTAATTATTACCCGGATGATTGTACATCCGGTGAGATTTACTGGGCGGCATACCTGATTGAAAGTCCATCGAAAGGACTAATAAGATTACCGGTTTCAGATGCGTATATCTTTAATTCCAATCCGAACTTAGGTAAGCGTTCAGAAGTCTGTGCTTTCAATGATGAAGTTGTTAAGATCCCATTGAATTTAATTTCATCCGGAAATTATACGTTGCTATTAATTGTTCAGGATGGCTTTGGCAGTTTTAACTATGCATTACAGGAACTAAATCTTTCATTTGAAGATAAACCGATTGCCGAGATTTATTTCCCTGAAAATTTTGAGATCATTGACACAGAAAAGACAGGGACCCAGCCTTACATAATCGGTACTGCTGATTTTATTAATCACGATTTCGGTACAGGTTGGCCGATTAATTTGGATTTAATTTTTCATTATTATTTATCATATTCATTCTTTGAGACACCCGGGAATAAGATTGATTTACCCTGGGGAATTGAACCTGTTATTAACGATGAACTTGGTATATTTGATTTATCACCTTTAAACTCAGATAGATATATTATCTACCTTGATGTTGAAATAAC
>DAOVMD010000159.1 GCA_030630935.1 Candidatus Mcinerneyibacteriota bacterium
AAAAAAAATTGAATCAGGAAATATTGAAGTTGGAATGAAACCTGATATGGTTCGGGCTGCACTTGGAGAACCTCAAAATATCACTAGATATTTTACAAGTGACTCAAAACAAATCTGGGCTTTTTTTGTTAATCCCCACCGTACAGTTAAAGTTTATTTTGAGAATGGTAAAGTAAAAAAAATAGAACGAATTTCAAAACCCATGGAACCCCCGCCACCAGTATTTGGGTATTAACCCATTGTTTCACAATGAAAAAGTAAGAATGAATAATGAAGAATGAAAAATGATTTTGCACTAATTATTATGCTGCATTTCTTTAGAGCAATATTTCTTAGTATAAAATATTAATTATCCTTAATTAACAAATGAAGGCAAATCCTTTGAATTGGTTGAATATAATTCTTCGATATAGTCAGGGAAGGAATTTATTAACTTAATTAAAACCTTCACTGCGCTCAGAGATTGCTTCAGTCACTACGTTCCATCGCAATGACAAATAATATCATTACTTTATCAAACATCTGAATGCATGCAAAGCATGCCTTTATAAAACACTTTAACAATTTAACTATCCTAACTCTCGCACACTTGAACGTTTTATTAACACTTGAACTATTGAACTATTTAACTATTCCAATCTTACCTGTTTGTTCGAGTCCATTTTCATCAAAGATATAAAAGACATAAATCCCTGCAGCGATCTTTTTTCCGGCCACATTTTCAAGGACCCAGTCAAAGGAAGTACTGTCATCTTCATTAATATATTCAAAAATCAACTGTCCGGAAACAGTGAAGATTTGTAAAGTACAATCAGGAGTTAGTTTATTAAATGTAATTTTACCATCTTCAATTGCTTTTACAGGATTTGGATAGACTTGTACTTTTGGAATCTCGTCATCAATTGGGATTGTCCCGGTAGAAGTACCTGTTACAACGTACAAGAAAACATCATTACCGTTAATTGTTGAAGTAGGGGTATCGCTAGATTTATAAATAGCCCCGGGTGTTTGAGTAGAATAATTTGAACCTGCAGCAGTATAATCTTCGATCCAGAATTTGTTAACGGTTCCAATTGTAGCAGTTCCGGAATCCCCAAAACTATTAGGATAGAATTCACCATTAGCCAGGTCATATATTTTCAATGTATAAGTATCTCCCGGGCTTGTTGATATCAAATCGGTAATATCTAAGATAACATCGTGAGAAGGATATGGCTGTATACCACTTCTGTTATACCTATCATCGAATTCCTTATTTAATGCCGGATTTGCTCTTGAAATAGTCCGCAGCAGATCTCCTCTTGCATTATGAGAGATATTAATTACAGCCAGGTATTCAGGTGAATAATTATTCCTGTCATCAAAAATGAAGACCCATTGATAAGCAAGATCAAATAAAGCTTCGTATGATAACCAGTAAAATCCATCATTAACATTTTCCCAGGAATATATCCCTGCACCCCAGGAATTGGCAACCTTAAAAGCTCCGTAAGTATTAGGATTAGCATTCTCAGTATAGGGACCGTAGTTATCATCATAACCCACAAAAGTATTTGCATGATTAGTTGTTACAGAATTATAGGTGTCGTCAGTGAGAAGGTCATTCGAATCGAAATTTGAATATTCCCCTGCATCTATAACAATACTTACTAATTTACCTGAGCTCAGGATTGTTTTTATATTATTTAATACGTTTGCTTTATCTGTATCATCAAGGTAAATATAATATACGGGTTGTTTTACACTTCTCCATGGTGGGGCGTCTCTGAAAGCTGCTTCAGACGGCCAAGTCGTTGAATCGGAATCGTCATACGGCATTTTATCCCAGGTACAGCAGCCGATTTTATCTATTAGTTCCATCGCATCTCCGGCAGATGACCCTGAATCATATCCCGAATTAATCTGATGGTAAACGAAATCAGGAGAAAATATCTTTGTATGATAACTTGCAGGAGTAGGTTCATTATTCCCACCGCCCCAGAGCCATGTCGCGCCGGATAGATTCCAACCTTGTTCTTGAGCTTCTTGAAATGTTTTCATATAATAAGCTATTGCCCAGCAGGTACAAGACCCTTCACCCGCCTGGTTCCCAATTGGGGGGAAAGCATTTGATGTTGAGTTATCAAAGGAGACAGGAGCTCTTGTTTTTCCTTTAAGGTTCGCTCTAATAATAACCTTTCCATTCTTTAATAATTCAGCATACTCTCCTTCACGTAGAGGGGCAAAACCCGTACCTAAACCATTGAATTTAATATTATAATTTTTCCCGCGTTCATAAACTCCAAGAGAATCTTTCATCTGCTGAATCTGGTCAGAAGTGAAATTTGTATATTCAATCTCGAGACCGTTAATTTTTACAACCTTGACTTCTGCAAATGAAACAGTAATAATAATTAGGGATAAAAATATAGTCATAATGAGTTTTAATCTTCTCATCTTCTCCTCCTTTTTTGATTCGATACAAAATAAGTATAACATTTTTTCTTTAAAAATGCAAATGAAAAAAAGAAAATAGTTCAATAGTTGAAGAGTTAATAAAATGTTTAAGTGTGCGGGAGTTGAGATAGTTCAATTTGTTTAATTCTGTTAACCTCACAGATAACTGATAGTAGAAAACAGAAACCCAACAGCTTTTCTGTCGAGAACAGATATCAGAGAATAGAGAGCTGAAAAGAATTAATTTTCATTGACCTTAAATCGATATTATGTTATAATAAATCGTAAAATTAAAGGGGTAAAATGAAAGCAAAACTAATTTTTATGTTTTCAATTACTATTTTCTTTATATTTATAAATCAAGCTTTTTCAACTGATACAAATATTGATATTAATAAAGTTGAATGGACAAAGGAAAATCTTAATATTCTTAAAAAAGTTGATCTTGAAATGGTAGAAAAATTCTTTAACAAATATATAAGTAAAAATAGTGATATTCTAAGAACAAATATTGGGGAATATATTTTTATAGATCTTAATAATGATGATAAATTAGAATTAGTTATTACAACTGATGTCAGCGGGAGAGCTTTTTTTTAAATTGAAGTTATTCATAGGGAATCAGAAAATGATTATCATCGTGAATTTTTAGGTGGATTCATGGAGGTAGATCTTCAAAGTAAAATTGTTGATTTAGATAATAATGGTCAAAAAGAAATAATAATTACTAACCTTATTACAGAATATCGAGGTTGTGGGATATATGCTGTATGGAATGCAATATATAAAATTGAAAATGGAGTATATATTCAATCGGATTCAGATTTTCCTGAATATTATACTAATATCTTTTTACCTGAAATTGAGAAGGAAATTAATGATATAAATAATAAAAAGATATTTGTAAGTAATAAGTTAAAAAGGGGAGATGAAAAAGTATTATATCGATATTATTTAAATAATTCCAATCAAATTCCTGATAAAGATGATAGGGAGCTGGATATAGTCGAGAGAGAAATGATTTTAAGTTTTTATTATCTCCCTTATGATAAGGTCTATAGAATAACAAATATTAATTCTAAGGCTGGATTAGAAAGAGCAATCAAGTGGGCCAATTCAAATAATATTATACTCAGGAAAAACTCATTAATTGTGTTTCAAGATATAGGTGATAAAGATTCAATTATCCAAGTTGAGAGATTGTCAGAAGATAAAAATAAAGAGATATCAATAAAAGCAAAGAAAATTCTTGGAAAAATTAATAATTAGGTTTAACTTATTGAAAAGATTTTTCTTGAATTTATATTATAAATATGTTAATATATATAAAATATAATAGGAGGAGACTTTATAATGAGAAAGCATTTGTTTCTTTTAGTTTTTTTAGTTATCACTTTGTTTGTAATTGGTTGTGGTCCTAATATTTCTGAGAAGGTTCGTGATCTTGAAAATCCATCAGCGGATGTTCGTGAAAAGGCGCTTAAGGATTTAGTTGAGATAGGCGATCCTGCAGTTGCGCCTGTGATAGAAATCATAGGCAGTAAGAATGCAACCACGCGAACCATTGCATCAGATGTCATGATAGAGATTGGAGAATCTTGTATTGCCCCGCTTTTAAAGGTAATAGATGACTCCAAATCGGATAGTATTAAAGCAGGTCAAGCGGTTTATATAATCGGTGAATTGGGTGAGAAGTACCAATCAAAAGTTGAAGATATTTTAATTAAACACGTTACAGATCCGCGATATGCGGTCCGGGTGAATACGATTGCAGCATTAGGTAAGATAAAATCTGAGAAATCGATAAAAGATTTAAATGGAATTTTAGAAAAGGAATTTGAAAGTGAGAATCCTGAATGGAATGTCATAACAATTTTAGCAAAATCAATTGGAATGATTGGACAGAATGGTGCAAATGAAATTCTTTTCAAATATCTAAATTCAAAAAAGACTCCATTACATATTAAGAAGGATATTGCAACTTATATTGAAGGAGTTTCAACGAATGCAATGAGAGAGGATTTAATTAAATATGTAACTAATCTTGGTGGTAAAAAGCATAGTGGTTGGGGAACTCTTGACGGGATGAAGCTTATGTCCGTATTGACAAAGACTTTAGGTTCAATGCCCAAGAGTAAAGATTTAATAAATATTTTATTAGATATTCAAAAGTATTATGGATTTGATGATACATTTTATCCAAAGGTAATTTATTCTCTAGATAAGATTGGTCCGAAGGATAAGGAGATACAGTCAATAATAGATAAGCTTGAAGTAAAAAGAGAGAAACTTGAGAAAAAAGGGAAATAAAAAATCATTAAGGAGATCGAATGGAGAAGCTAAAAATTGAATTATCACAAGAATCCGGAACTGTTATAATTAAGTTAGTTGGATATTTAGATGCAGAAACTTCACCAAAATTTGATGGAGTGATTTTAGATTTGATGCAGCAGAATAAATATAAAATGGTAGTAGATTTTTCAAAGCTTGATTATATCAGTTCTGCCGGATTAGGAGTTCTAATGGGGAAGATTGGGGAGATTCGGAATAAAGGTGGGGATATTGTAATCTCAGAATTACCTCAGAAAGTATTCAGAGTGTTTCAATTATTAGGGTTTTCAAAATTATTTAAAATTGTGGATTCAAATGCGGAGGCACTTAAGGCATTTTAATCAGCGAGGTATTATATGAAGACTAAGATTGTAAAAGGAGATTTACAGAATGTCGACCTTGACTTCGCAAAGAAGATAATTGAGATAAGTCAGACCTTAATATCCACTCTTAATCTTAATGATGTAATTAAAATTCTTATTAAACAATCTCGTGAAATAATTTTATGTGAGAAGATTATTGTTTGGTTATATGATGAAGAGGAGAAGGTTTTATATCCACATTCTTTTTCTGGGATTAAGGAAGCATCATTAGAGCAAGTCACATATAAAGCAGATGAGAGTATTGTGGGTTGGGTATTTTCAAATAAAAAGGCTTTAATTGAACCTAATATTCAGAAGTCAACTCTATTTGTTAGGAAATCAGAATTCTCGGATGATATCTATAATGTAATGTGTGTTCCAATTACATTTAAAGATAATGCATTGGGAATTTTATATGCTGCAAATAAAACAAAACATTTTGATTTCACATCAGAGAATGTAAACCACCTTACTTTATTAGCAAATTATTCAGCGATTGCAATATATAATTCGAGGTTATACAATAAATTGGATGCTGATACTCATAGGATTAAAGGTTTATACGAAATCAGTTCGAGTCATATGCAGGAAGAGAATTTAACTGTTTTACTTGAAAAAATGCTTTTGATCCTAACAAATATTTTTGATTTCTCAAAGTTCTCAATATTCCTTTTTGATTCAAATGCTTTCCATTTGAAATTTGCAGCTTCGTTGGGTTATTCAAAGGAGCTTCTTGATGAGATTTTATTTATTGAAGATGATTTTATTCAGGATGCAATTGAAAATAATAAAATGATTATTTGTAATGATTTAGAGAATCACTGTATAAAAAAGCTCCAGGACGATGAAAATGATTTAAATTCAGTTATCATAATGCCAATGTATGCAGATACAACTTTAATCGGAATCTTAACAATGGGTACAAATGATGAGGTTGTAAAAATTGATTCAAGTACAGAAGAGTATTTGATGACCCTGACAAATCAAATGTCTGTCGTTATTCAAAATAATATTTTTTATAATACTGCACGATTTCAAATTCAAGAGTTCCAACTGTTAAGAAAGATCTTTAAAAATTTACAAAACTCTCTGAGTTTAACAGAAGTTCTAAATAAAATCTGTATCTTTGTAACTGAGCAATTAGCAATTGATACTTGTTCAATTTTATTATATGATGATAAGACGGAATTATTAGTTCTGAAAGCCACTAAAGGTTTTCCGCAATCCTGGGTTGATTTTGAAACCATGAAAATTGGAGATGGATTAATTGGCTGGTGTGCAAAGTATAAGGAAGAGTTGATTGTTAAATATGCTCAAAAGGATCCCAGGTTTGTTCACAGGATAGGGGATTATGAAGATAAAAATGAATCATTTCTTGGTAACCCGATTCTTTATAAGACAAAATTAATTGGTGTGCTAATTGGACAGACTCTCAAACCCCACGATTTCATTCCAAATGAAGTTCATACATTTGGTTTAATAGCAGATGAAATTTCTTTATTTATTGAAAAGGCAAAGTTATTTAATGAATTAAAGGATATGTACACAAAAGTTATCCGAATCTTCTCTGATATTATTGAGTTACAGAATCCTGAGATTTCCGGGCATTGTGATAGAGTTGCGAGATATTCAGATATAATAACTAAAGCTATGAATTTGGAGGATTCAATTTCAGAACAAATTCGAATTGCCGCATACCTGCATGATATTGATAAGTTAGGTTTGAAACTTTCTGATTTAAAGAAATCGGGAAAATTTTCATTTGAAAAGGATTATATTAAAAAGAAAGAAATTGTTTTTGATAAATTAATTGATCCCTTTAATCTCCCGGTTTTAGTAAAGAGTGCAAT
>DAOVMD010000250.1 GCA_030630935.1 Candidatus Mcinerneyibacteriota bacterium
AGCATGTACGAATTGTGGATATATCGAGATGTTTTTAAAATAAATTAAACCAATATTAGGAATTGTTAGAATATTTTGATTTTTTTTATCCTGCAGGGATAAAGTGATAGTAGCCCAGCAATAAAGTGTTCAAGTGTTCAATGCATGCTTCGCATGCGTTCAAGTGTTCAAATGTTATTGTAGAGATGTACGAATGCACATCTCGGTGAAATTATTTTAAATCAAAAACAAAAAAAAAAGAGAAACAATATGTGAATCCTCACTGAATAAAATGAATTTGGAGTACAGCACTTGAGCGCGCCTTTGTGCTCTTATGCACTTGTGCCTTGTGCTCTCGACAGCAAAGCTGTCTTCTATCTATAAAATCCCTTGAAATATTTTTAATTATATGGTATTATAAAATCAGATACATAAACATAAAACCAAAGGAGGAGTTTGATGAGTAATATTAAGAATAATTGTTGCCCTAAGTGTGAGAATACCGAATGGCAAGATGGTAATCTTCAATCAAGCGGAAGTTCAATGAACATAAAATTTTTGCCTTCCGGAAAATTCTTGGTTCTTAAGAAGGATAAAATAAAAGTCAAGGCTTGTACGAATTGCGGATATATAGAAATGTTTGTAAAATAAACCATAAATTAAACCAATATTATGAATTGTTAGAATATTTTGATTTTTTTTATCCCGGAGGGATAAATTGATAGTAGCCCAGCAATAAAGTGTTCAAGTGTTTAATGCATGCTTCGCATGCGTTCAAGTGTTCAAATGCAATAGTTTCGCTTCGCTACACATTTATGATCTATGGTTGAAAATTGATAATTTAAGATTGATTTTGCATTATGTATGATAATGCATTTGCTGAAAACGATATTTCTTAATATAAAGTTTTTTAATTATTCTTAATTAATAAAAGAAGATAAATCCTTTTCTGTTCTCAGTTCTCTGCTATCTACTCTCTGCTAAAGCAATAGAGTTGCTTTAGCATTGCACATCTCGGTGAAATTATTTTAAATCAAAAACAAAAAAAAAGAGAAACAATATGAGAATCCTCACTGAATAAAATGAATTTGGAGTACAGCACTTGAGCGCGCATTTGTGCTCTTATGCACTTGTGCCTTGTGCTCTCGACAGCGAAGCTGTCTTCTATCTATAAAATTCCTTGTAATATTCCGCTTTATATGGTAATATAAAAATCAGATACATAAACATAAAACCAAAGGAGGAGTTATATGTCAGTAGTCAAGGTTATAGAAGTAATTGCACAATCAGAGAAAAGCTGGGAAGACGCTGTCCAGTCAGCAATCACAGAAGCTTCAAAGTCAATTGAAAATATCAAGTCCATTTATATTAAGGATTTCTCTGCAAAAGTAGAAGATAACAAAATCGTCTCATTCAGAGTAGATACAAAGATCAGCTTTGTTGTAAAAGCATAACAGCGAAGCTGTCTCAAAGGGAGCTTGCTCCCCTTCGCTGTTGAGAGCAGAGATCAGAGAACTGACCCAGAACCACGCACTTCGTTAGGGTATCTGGGCTCCGGAGCAGTCGTTTTATAGATTAAAGCATTGTCATATATAGTGCAAAAAATTATTCATTTTTCATTGTTCATTGTTACTTCTTCATTGTTGAGCGAAGCGATATTATTAGTTTTCTTCCTTGGTGGGATGAAGATTATTGTAAGGATTACAATTATTCCCCAACCTATATATAACATTGTGAAAAACCATTCAGGGAAGTCATAGAAAATAATCATTCTGAGTAATCTTGCAATAAATGAAAGCTCTTTTTCAATAGACTGTCCTGCAGCTATTCTGAGATTATTCTCCCACTCAGTTAACGGGCAAAACATTCCAATTACCGCTTCAATTGAAACTAAAACCACCGCTACAAGGTGAGTAATTCTAAATGCCCTATTCCGGATCCAAGCCCATTTAAATATTGCACCAATAATAATTAAAAATTCCCCGCCAACCGTGAAACTTACATAGAGGAAATGAAATGTAACAATAATATCTGCAAGAAGTGCGTAATAATTTTCCATGGTTAATACCTTAAGTTTTCCTAGGGCTAAAATCCCAAGCTATGAATCATTTTCATAGAAGCCATAAACCGCTCTAAACAAAAGCATCGTAATATATAAATAAAAAAACATTATTATCTTCAATCATGCACCAGTCCAAACTGGACTGGTGTGAAGGTTAGTACTTTGGATAAGTATTATAATTAGCAATAACAATGGGGTTTCACCCCCTTCCCCGATGGAACAATCGGGACTACTCACCGAGCTGCTTAGGTTCGGTCGTAGCATGCTTAATCCAGAATTTACCCCGAATTCACTTCGGGGCGGTTGATAGAAGCATTCTTTCATTTCTTTAAGCAACTCCAGATCTGAATAAGAGCATTATCATATATAAAGCAAACCATTATTCATTCTTCATTATTCATTGTTACTTTTTCCTTGCAGAGCGAAGCGACGCTCTTTATTCCTTCGTATAAAAACTTTTTATCCAACTTGGTCTTTCGGGCTGCTTCCCGGTCTTGAGCATTTTTCTCCACTTTTCATCGGTTAACCTATCCGACATCGGGTGTTTAAACTCGTAATATGACAGGGTTGGTCCAGCACCTATCAAGATTCTACCATCGGGTAATTTATACGCTGCAATAATTAAATCTACATATCCGGTTCCTTCTTCCAGGCATTTCTTTGTATTCTGATCAGTATGGACATCGGCAATGATTGTGGTCTTCATCCCTTTTGACTCCACTCCTGCAACTGTACCTTCAAGGTTCTTACCAAAGTTCCTGATAAATCTATAATCACTCTCTGTCAACTCTTCATTCTTTAATTCCTTCGTAGAAATCGCTACTAACTTTTCCAGGATATTCTCCAGGTGTTTCAGACGGCTTTCGGCTTTTTCGTCAAGAACCTTAAGTTCCGTCAGACCTTTATTAGTCATCCTGGTCATACAAAGTAAATGCGCATAAAACTCAGGTATTGGTTCAACATAACCAACAACCGGTTTTGGCTGGGGCGGCATAGGTCCCACACTCTCGCGTGTCATTTCAGGTGTATAACTCTGTTTCGCATATAAAATAGTATCATGTCTGAGACTTGACCATGATCCCAACGCTGCGTTTAGTTCTTTATCAAGCCATGCTTCAGTCTTCATAAATGTCTGGTAGTTCCCTGAGTAATCATAACTGACCAATATCTTCAATGCATATAACCAGCTCCAGTATAGGTTCTTATTCCAATCCTTCTCACTGAACTCACCGAACTCCTTCTCCAATTTCTTATATTGCTTTCCATAAGTTGTATAATCAAGGTCCCCGCCCTTTTTCAGGATATCCACTGCTCTCTTTGATCCAAGCAGACTCATTACATCCAGACCCCTGGGGAAACCTCGAACAAATCCGTTCGGGATCTTGATCATGGTAAACGGATTACCTCGACCAATAAAGTCTCCAGCAGCCGGGGATACTAATTGGCTGAGCATATAAGAATCGGGAACAAATCTCTGACCCATAAAACGAAGACCCTTTGTGCTGTCAAGAATCTTATCAAGATGCTCAGGCGTAAATGCTTCTCCTGGTCCGACAGCAACTCCTGATTCACCTGTTCCGCCATAGATCTTAGGGCTTGGTAATAATGCAAACTCCTTCCTTAATTTAAATAATTTTTCATCATCCAATAACTCTGCTGAATCAAACTGAGTCCCGTAAACCTTCCGCATGATTTCTCTATAATCGTATATGGAAAGGTCATCCGAGAACCCGACATAATATGCAGTGACAAGATAAATCCGGTTCCAGACCTCTGCAACAGTTCTATCTCCTGCCTTAACATCATCAACATTTGCCGAGATTAACATTGCCTGGAGTGTCTGGATCTTCGCTTCATCAGGAGAGATCAATGCTTTTGCCGGCGGGGACATGGTTCCAAAATTCTTATGTCCTTTTAAAAGGAATGTCATACGACCATACCACATCATTGCCTTGAAATACTTTTTCAATTCCTCACTCCGGGTATAATGACCACGGGGAACATACTGGGAATAGTCTTCGTTATAAGTAAATAACGGGGATGGTTTGAACCCGGTATGAGCTTTGATATTTTCGAGTTCCTGATCAACTTTCTTCTTGACATAACCCGGAACCTCAGCATCAGGGTTCAGAAGTTTCAGGGCAATTGTAAAAAATGCAACATTATTCTTTGCAGCAGCCTTTAAATCACCACCGAAATTATCGTACTGAGTCATGGACTTCTTCTGCATACCTTCAGTTGCCTTGATTAAATCAGGATAAAATTCCTTCTCTTCAATTTCTTTTAATGTCTCACCAAACTGAATGTGATACAGGTGAAGAAGTGTGTCACACGTTACAAATATCGGTATCTCCCGATCTTTCAAGGTTTCGTAGGGCTTGACAATATCGTCAACCTGCCCAAACGGGATTACAACAAAACCGTTCTTACTTAAATAGGACTTTGCGGTGTTTGTTAGACGGAGTTTATTAACGACACTATTATAATTTGCAATTGCATTGGGTTTCAATGGTAAAGAATACTGTGGGATCTTCGGCTCAACATCAACCTTAACAGGTGAATAGAATCCTGCAAAGAATGTCACCGGGTCTTCAAGCTTATCAATCTTCTCAATTGAAATCACTTCCGCTCCTCCTGTCGAACATGACATAAATAAAAGGATAAAGGAAAAACTTAATAAAATTCCAACTACCCAAAAAAATCTTTGTCTGCTCATAACTCACCTCAAGCTTTTTTAAAGTTCTAAAAATATCTACGAAAAAGTATAACAGAAATTTAGACTAAATGCAAATGAATTCTGGTTAACAAATTTTGGAGTGCATTGATGAACTCTGTGAATCAATGCATTCAAACGGGTGCTTGCACCCTTATTAATTGATAAACCGATTTTTCCACCGTTTTTAAAGCTACAAACGTTATTTGTCATTGCGAGAGAGCATAGCGATCGCGGCAATCTAATATTTTTTATTTTTCTTTGGATTTTTCCCTTTAGCATGATCAGTGTGTTCAGTAGTTAATTTTGCACTCTTTAGTTCCTTTAAGCACCAGTGTTTCTAAATAAATGTAAACGGTATAATTAAGTCAAGTATTAGTCTCTTCAAGTACCTGCTATTTTTTTTGTTTATTTAAGTTCTCGTTAGTTCTCTTCAGTTCTCTGTTAAATAAAAAAGTTTGAGCGAAGCGAGTTAA
>DAOVMD010000079.1 GCA_030630935.1 Candidatus Mcinerneyibacteriota bacterium
AATTTATTGCTCATATATCTCGTAGGCCCGGGTTTTAACCCGGGTGTTAAATGCACCCCACCACACCCAGGGACTTTAGTCCCATTATGGTTAACTTTGTTCTATGATGGGTAGAATTTGAATATCGATTAACGATTTTAGATTTAAGAATTAATGTAATAGGAATAAATTCCTTTCGTTTTGGAGTATGATATAATTGAAAATTAATATAGCAACAAAAATGGAGAAACTTTTGTAAATATTTTTTGTTGACATTTTAAACTTTATATTATATACTAAGTTAGATTAAGTAGATTTTGGTAGAAATTGGTAAAAATTGAAAACAATCTCAAGCAATAAAGGAAATGTGATAGAAAAATGAAAACCAAAAAATATGATAAAGCTTTTAAGAGAACTTTAGATATTCTAAGCATTCTTCCTATTATTTTATTTATTATTTCAATTATTTATATTGTGGTAGAGTTGCCACTCAGTCAAGCCAGTCAAGCAAAATTGGATTACGTTAGTAACAATGTCGCAATTTTCTTTATTGTAATATTTCTTGTTTTAATCATTAACATCATCATATTTTCAATTTCAGTATTCTTTTCAAAGATTGAACGAATAAGTGAAAAAATATTGTTTTTTTTATTAATAATTATTATGCCTTTATTCTCAATCCCCCTTATTTGGTATTTATATTTGAAAAAGAGATTATAAAATAAGGATTAGAACTTCTCCGATCCTTCGTTTAAATATTTGATTTATTTGAAATTTGGTGGTATAATATGAACAGTTCTAAATTATAGAGTCAAATTTATTACCGGAGGCTAAGCGAATGTTTCCTACAGAAAATATTGTATTAAACCAAATGGTGCAGAATTAAAATTATCCGGCTGGAGAAATTTCTCTGTAAATTTAATCTTCTACTTTGGAATCGCATTATTAATGTTCATGGTTAATAGAGTTCTCTGTTACATCAAGTATTCCCGCGAGACTATAAATCTAAGTTCTGAACAACATTTCAATCAATAGAGAACAGATAGCAGAGCACAGAGAAAATATAATTTAATTTTTCAGAAGAGAGGAAGTCCCGTTTAGAAAAAACAGGATAATTCCCGGTTATTTTTCCTTTGACTTTTATTGTATTGTTTGTTATTTTATTTGCATTTATTTTTATTTAATGTTATAATATTTACATAAATCAAATGTAAGGAGGTTAATCATGGAGAAGTTCAGATATTTGATTTTATTGTTTTCAATTCTTATCCTGGTAACAGGATGTGCTCCAGCACAAAAAGGCACTCCCATAAAAACCGAAAGTTCGAATGAGTTCTATGTGAAATACTATTATTCTTCCAAAGTGGACCATGTTATCATTGAAATTAAAAACAACAAATTAAATTCTACCTGTGTTAATGAAAACAAACTCGATGCTCATTGGGATCAAAATCCTACCTGGACAAAAGAAGACTTGGATACTAATGAAAAGACTCTGACTAATAATGAACTTGAAAAATTAAAAAACCTTATTAAGAATTCAGATTTCTTTAAATTAAATGACATTGAAGGTGTTAAGAAAAAAGGCCAAAAATTTGAAGCATCTACTGTGACGATAAAACTTGATGGTAAAACAAAGACCGTTGAATACAGATACGCTTCCGGAGGTCCGGATATGCCAAAATCTTTAGATAATATTTTGGGTATGTTATACAACCTTGCTGAGCTTGGAAAGTAAGTGAATAGTGCGCCGGGTTCTTGTTTTTATTTGACTTTTAATTTTCTATAGTGTATAATATAAATGTAAATAAACGATTAAGTTGATGCATTATTGATAATTTAATAAGAAGGTTTGTGAAGGATAAAAATGTTTAAGAATCATGAGCAAAGTAAAGCGAAGGATAGCACTCTACATAGAGCTTATGGATCAGTACCTTTATTTAAAGGGGAAATAAAATGAAAAAAATAATTAGTAATAATTTCTTATATTCACTTCGTTTTCGTATGTTGGTAATGATTAGCTTGTTTACAGTATTTGCCACAATGGTCTTAGGTTTTTATGCTATATATTTATTCGAGAAAACAGGAACCTTTCAATTAGAGCATGAAGGATTATTACTTTCCGATACTTTGAAAGCAGGTCTTTATGATGCTCTTGATAAGAAAGATATTGCAAGTATACAAGAATATATAGATAACCTTGTAAGCCTTCGAAAAACAAACGATATTGAGATTAATATTTATTTCTTAAGTGAAGATGGAAAGTCATCAGCAGTTGTTGCGAGTAATAATGAGGAGAATATTGAAGAGTCTGATGAAGAAGAATATATGGAACTTTTAGAGACATTAGAGACTGATAAGGCTTTAATTTACATTGAAGAACATGACCCCGATGATATTGAAGACGTGGATAAAACTTCTGAGCATCCGGATTATTATCTTCGCGAAGGTAGAGTTTTAAGTATAACCACCCCGGTAATTATCGATAATCGCAAACTTGGCTGTATTAATGTTGAACTTTCACTTGCATCTCTTGATCAAAAATTGAAAACAGTTAAAAATACCTTTTGGGCGGGAATTATAATTGAAATACTAATAATAATTATCGGCTTAGGAATTTTATTAAATAAGCAAATATTTAAGCCATTAAAAATTCTTAGCAAAGATATGTCTCTTATTGCCCAGGGTGATTTTAATGTACAGGTTCACTTTTCTAAAAAGCAGGATGAAATTGGGGTTTTAGCGAAAGCATTTAATTCCATGGCCAGGCAGTTGGCTCATACTCGAAATCAGCTCCATAAATATCTCAATCCAATGGCTATTGAGGAGGCATACCGTAAATCGGTCACTGGTGAAGTCGAACCAATTGCTGAAGAACGATTCCTAACTGTTCTATTTGTAGATATTGTTTCTTTTACTACTGTTGCAGAACATATTGGTGCTAATAACACAGTTGCGTTTCTTAACCGTTTTCATGATTTGGTTTCATCTGTTCTTATTGATTCCGGAGGGTACATTGATAAATTTGTCGCTGATGAAATTGTTTGTATCTTTGATAAGCAAAACCACGCTGATCATGCTGTAAATGCTGCCCGTTCGATAATTAATGTTTTGAATAATGTAAAAGATACCGACCCTGTCAAGGTACGTATCGGGATAAATACCGGAAACTGTATTATTGCTGATGTCGGAAGTCCTACTGTTAAGAAATTTAACCGTACGATAATAGGAGATTCTGTTAATATTGCACAGCGTTTAATGAGTATTACAGAACCCAGTACTGCCTTATTATCGGAGACAACTTTTAATGAGCTTACACAATCAACCTCTGACATTCATGCCGGGGGCGAATATCATTTGAAAGGAAAAAGTACAAAAGTAAAGGGATTTATTTTGAAAATTAATTATAATGGAGAAGATTAAAATGAAAACCAAATTAATTTCATTGATGATATTACTTTGTATATTTTTTACATATGGTATTAACGCTGAATCAGAAAGCCTTGATATCTCAGCTATAGTCGAAGCAGAATATAAATATAGTAATGAAGATGAAAACATGCATAATTCTACGACAGCTGCAGGGGAGATTATGTTAACATCACCCCTTATTGATAATGTTAATGTAAAGTTAGTTGTAAATATTGAAGAAGAAGAAACAGGTGAGGGTTCTGAAACCCTGGTTGAACTTGATGAAGCGTATATCTTTATTAAAAATGTTTTCGGATGTAATGAATTAGCTATGAAAATTGGAAAGTTAGACGTGCCATTCGGTGAATATGAAGGTTTCTTATCAACCGAAACCTGGACCGAAGAAACTCCGTCTGAATCCCTGTTAGGATTAATTAGAGGGAATATGCTGATACTTGAGTATAATTTTGAAAACTTTTCAATTAGCTCCACCGTTTATGATCGAGACAATGAAGAAGAACCAAACGGAAAGGAGAATGGATTCTCTATAAAATTAAACCTCTCAATATTAGAAGATTTGAACCTCGGAACTGCTTATAGAGTCAAGGATAATAAGGATAATGAACTATTTGAAAACAATAATGAGGATTGGATTATCTCGGTATTTGGAGAATTAGGAAATTTAGAATATAGCTTTGAATTTATGAAAGCTGTTTCGCGAGTTCTGGTGGAGCCTTTACCGTCAACTTATTTTGGTGCATTGCAATATGAAATAAGCGATACTATTGCTATTGCTGCTCGTTATGAAATATTTAATGATAATGTTGAGGGGATTCAGGAAGAACAGGAAGAATATAAATACCTCTTCGGTGCAGAATTTACTCTCAGGGAAAATCTTCTGCTTATCCTGGAACATTCATCCATGAACTTTGAAGCCCCAGAAGAAAAAATTATTAGAAACAATATGATAATAATAGAATACGAGTTCTAAGGTGCTAACCTCTTTTATTTTATTTGCATTTATTTTTATTTAATGTTATAATATTTGTATAAATCTAATGTAAGGAGGTTAATCATGGAGAAGTTTAGATATCTGATTTTATTGTTTTTAATTCTTATGCTGGTAGCAGGATGTGCTCCAGCACAAAAAGGTACTCCCATAAAAACCGAAAGTTCGAATGATTTCTATGTGAAATACTATTATTCTTCAAAAGTGGACCATATTGTCATTGAAATTAAAAACAATAAGTTAAATTCTTCCAGTGTTAATGAAAACAAACTCGATGCTCATTGGGATCAAAATCCAAGCTGGACAAAAGAAGACTTGGATACTAATGAAAAGAATCTGACTACTAATGAAGTAGGAAAATTAAAAAACCTTATTAAGAATTCAGATTTCTTTAAATTAAATGATATTGAAGGTGTTAAGAAGAAAGGGCAAAAATATGAAGCATCTACCTTGACGGTAAACCTTGATGGTAAAACAAAGACCGTTGAATACAGATACAATACCGGAGGTCCGGAAATGCCAAAATCTTTAGATAGTATTTTGAATATGTTATACAACCTGGCTGAGCTTGGTCAGTGAAAAAGAAATAGGATATCACCCTAATTATAACATAAAGTTTAAATCAAATGTAGGTGTGTACGGGTGGAAATCCCTATTATGATAACATAATATCCATTTAATATAAGGAGGTTTTTTATGGAAGAAGGTTTAGATAATCTGTCTCCTGAAGAGAAGGAATTGATTCTTGAACATAGAAATAAAAAGAAAAATGAGGATGAGCCGGTTAGTGATCGGATTAAAAAGAGGGAAAAAGAGATATATGATCATCAACATATGATGGAAGAAGAAGCAAAAAGATCGTCCAAACAATTAACTTATTCACTATGGGGAATATTAGCATTTATTATAGTATCTATTACGGCAATAGTTTTATACATAACGAAAAGTCGATTAATGGTTCCATTACTCATTATGGTGGTACTTGCTGTTATTTTATTAATCATCTGGCTGATAATCTCAGCTTACCAATGCCCCTCATGTAAAAGGCATTTTGCACGGCAGGGAAAGGAATATTTCACTTCATATCAGAATACTACTACTGTGAGACTTCAAAGTGGAGGGACCGGTCTGCAAACCAATACTGTACGTGTTTATAAAGTCCATTGCAAATACTGCGGTCATGAATGGGTAATTTTAAGATAATCCAATAGGGTGCCGACCTATGACTTCTTTCCTTTTTTTAAGTTAATAAAAATTTCAACAATTTATTATACACTAGTTTAGTTACCTTAATTCTTGATTTTGTTAATGTTTCGTGTTATAATATTTCTGAATCATAAAATACCGGATTAGGTATGGCAATTACTGAAGATGTTGATCGCGGGAATTTGGTTATTAAAACACTGATAGATGCATATAATGAGAATAGATTATTTTCCTGTAAGAGGTTTCCGGAAGATATTATTCCGGATTCAATGGAAGAAGGGAGTAATGAGCATTTAATTTATCTTTCCATGATCTCTTCCATTTCATATCTTCGAAAAGAAGATCAGTTATGGACCCTTGCTCGGGATGCTTATGAAGATGAAAAGGGTAGGGACATGTTTATTCCTGAGAAAGTGCTTCAGGCTTCTATAGGTGATCTAGAACGGAATATGTTGCAATTTGGATTACTATTAAGTTCTTTAGCTGTAAAGCAGTGGGAACTCGATAACCCTAAAGCTGCTAACCGACGACAACTTCAGAGCAGAGATTCTGAGATTTGGATTAATATGACTGTGGCCCTTACCGATTTCGATTCTAATATTGAAAAACTATTAAATTATTATGATTTTGATTCAGAGAAGATTATTGAGGATTTTGTAAACGGAAAATACTCCAACTGCTTTCCGGAATATGATAAGAAACGAAAAGTAATTCTATGGCTGGTAGGTCTGCAGCGTTATGGCAAATACCAAATCAAAAATCTGGATAAGGTTCCCATGCCTATTGGGATGCATATTATAAGGGCAACTTTCATGTCCGGAGCTATGTCCGGAGAGACTTCCTCCATTATGCTTGACCTTCATAAAGTTCTCTCCGACTACTGGTACAAAGTCTCCAAAAAAGGAAAGGATGTTTTCAATCTAAGCCCGATTGAATTCCAGAGTTACCTTTGGATCCTTTCAAAGTACGGCTGCACCAAAGGTAGAAAGGAAAAGCCAACCTGTTCCCTGAAAAACAAATGCCCCTGCGGTAGCTATTGTTCAACCGGGTACTTTGAGTCATTCGGAACCTATGTCAAATTAGATACACAAAAGGCCAGCTTTGGCAGTGAATAGTTAAAAGAGAATAGTGAGAAGTCAATATTTTCAGAAAGAGCTTGGATTTCCCGATGCAAATCTAAATTGAATTTAGTGCAGATCTCAGCGTTTGATGTAATGTAGATTTTCCTTTGTCTGTTTTAAAGTATTGTTCACTTGTGTAAGAAGTAAAAAGCTGCCACCTTACTCTATTTAGAGAGGTGGAAAAAAGTCCTGTGGAATGTGTGCGTGGGGATAGAGTGGGATTTGATGTACGAACTAATTTTGAGTGACTATTTGATATAAAAGAAAAAGGAATAAAAACACATAAAATAAAAATTAAGGATTATCGTACCGGTATTCATAAGATCTTAACAAAAATTATTTTACTAAAATGGGGAATAAATAATTGACTTTCACATCAATGTTTGATATAATGTCATTACGATTCAAATAGATCAGAAGGAGAAAATGATGAAGATTACATTAAAGGATATTAAAAATGTAAGAATATTTTGTTATGTAATGGTCACAATTTTATTATTATTACTTTTATATTCATTTTTTACATTTTGGGATATCAGTGGAAGAATTTATTGTATTAAACCATTGGGTGATAATAAACTTGTCTATCTTGGTGAAAAATACATTATGTTTTATAAATTAAAAAATAATAAGTTGACTTTGGTTAAAAAAATCAAAACACCCTTAAGAATAATACCTGAAAAATCTGATTTCCTAAAATGCCGATTAATCAAAACAAAAAAACTCAATATCATTAATTTTAGTTTACCTCTCAGAAAATTTGAATCTAAAACAGCGTATTATAATAAATTTGTTTTATTTGATAGTGAATTTAATTTATTAAACGAAATTAACTCGGATAACAAGATAAACAATATTCATGTGATTAATCTTTCGAAAAAAGAATTCTTGTTATCCAGTATTGAAAATAAAATTTTTATACAAAAGGTTCTGGGAAGAGATGTTAAAGAAAAGCAACTGATTTTACTAACAGAATCAAGTTTTGATCAATTTTATGTTTATAAGAAAAATAATAAATTTTACTTGCTTCTTGATAATGGTGAGATTTACAATCTAAAATTAAATAAAACAGAACAAGAATTACAATTATATCATAAATTCAAAGCAGAAAATGTTTATTATCGATTAGTAGATGATAATTATATTGCAGAAATTTTATTTGAGAATAACATTCAAGAAATAAGAATTATATCTTTAAATGATTTTATAGTAAAATATTCAATTAAAAAAGAGCAATTAAATATACTCAAGCTTAAGAATTTTCTAATTCAAATTAAAAAGATTGTTTCTTATCGAAAGAATAAAGATTATCATATTTTATTTCACATTCTAGTAGAAGAAGGGACAAATAAAAAACTTTCATCGAATGATTTATATGTTTTATCATTTACACAAAATGCATCACCTGAATTTAAGCTAAAGAAACACCTTGGATCTAAAAGATATTACTCTAACCAGAGAATCGTTTACATTTTAAACAACAAAGATTCTAAACTTACTATAATTGATTATTTTATAAATCGATATCGAAAAGAACAATTAACAAAAATAAAAAACATTGATTTATAATCAAGGGCCACCCTCTGTCCCCGTTACAGACAACAGACAGCAGGCCCCAAACCACGCAGGATTCGGGACACAGGAAAAGTCGTTTTATAGAGAAAAATTAAGAGATTTGAGCATTAGAACATTAGACCGCATTTGAATTTAATAAAACTGTACAAATATAATTACCTGATTATAGTATGGTGCCGGCCTCTGTCTTCTGTCTTGAATATAGAGAGCAGAAATCAATTGTCTATATTTTACTTTTCCAGGGACCCAGAGCTTTCCATATTTCATTAAATATGAGCTTTTTATCTATTGCATTAAGTGGTTTTATAAAAAATTTTTCTATCTCGAGCGCTATATTACATAGTTTCTCGGGTGCATGTGTAATATCATTTTTACTCAAAAATGCTTTCCAGAGCGTTTGACGATCAGATTTCTCATCATAAATTTCTTCAGCCAATATCGGGGTGGTCTTTGGAAAGGCGGTGTTACGGCATTTAAATGTCTTTTTTAATGCCTCTACTAATTGTCGTCCATTGAAATCGAATTGATGTATCAGTATCCATATATCATAGAAATCTTTCATCCGGCTATTAAGAAGGCCAAGTTTGACCATCGCTTCAAATTTTTCAGTTACCATACTTTCTACAGGATACCCTTTAAGATTTGGTTCAGGGAAATCTAAAATAACAGGATAATTAATAACCTTTGGTTTTGGATAAACCACATCTCCAAAACCCACATCAATCTGCATAGGTATCCGTGAACGTTCAAGCAATCCTAAAAATTTTATACGTACTCCTTTGTATTCCATTTCTTCCCTTATGCTTTGTCCCTTAACGGTTTCCGGATCAAAAACCAGTCCATCCGGAATTACCGAAGTAAGACAGACTTTCTTTATAACCTCCTCAATGGCAGTGACCCGATTGTCGTAATCTGCTAAAAAGTCTATATCAAGGGTTGTTCTCCGTTCAGGAATTTCCCATACAATAAACATAAGTGCACCTTTTAAGATAAACATTTTTGCATATTTTGAACAACTTAGTCTGTAAAGGAATCTCTCTATACAATAATATTGAAGCACCTCTGAATAGAGTCGATTTGATTCTTTAGCTTTGTTTCTAAGTCGCGATTTTATTGATTCAGGTAGATTCCTAATGTTCTTTTTCAAATTATTGTCTCCAGTATAGGTTTTATAATACTGTCAACCCGGCAAAGCTTTGCATATTTTATTATTTCCAGAGGTTTTATCTTCTTTTCAGTAACACTAACCTTAAGAGATTCCCGGGCAATATTTATACTGATCTTATTACGAAATTTAAAACAATCAGCTATTGTCTTGGCAAGATTATAAACTTTAATTTTATTACCATCTATTGTATATTCTTCAATACCAGCCTCCCAGGTTTTAGAGCTAAAACGGTAAAATCTTACTGGAG
>DAOVMD010000453.1 GCA_030630935.1 Candidatus Mcinerneyibacteriota bacterium
AGCAATAGTAAATTCATTATGAAAAAATGATCTAACAAATTTATCAAATGCTTTCGCAGAATTAAAATTTGATAAAAATTCTGAACATGATAATACTCCTTTACTATACATCACCCATGCATTTCTTTTATTTTTAATCTCCATATTATAATTCTTACCAAATTTGTGTTTGAATTCCTTAAATAAACTTTTCCAGTCATTATCAAAGTCCTTAAATACCTTTTTAGGACTAAAATTTAACAAAATAGATTCCATTTGTTCAACATCAGCAATAAAGTTAACATATCCTTGCTTATTTTTAAGAGTTTCTATCATTCTCCTAAAAACATCTCGCATCGATTTTGGAGAATAACTATAGTAGTAATCTAATTGTTTTCTAAGAATATCCTCACCTACTTTATCTTCGAGGAAATTATAAGCTTCTTTATAAATTAATATTAATTTCTTATCTTCTTCCATAAAAATATTAGATAACTAGAATTAAAATTTTAAAGAATTTTTTTGATATTTAATATCTAATAATCTCCCTTATTTTAATTACAGAAGAAGGTAAAAAAAGATATGTTAATAAACCTATAACAACACTGATGAGTATATCAACTATTGTATGAATACTTGGAAAAAAAATTTTAATTATTACTGAAGGTATAATACTAATCATTAATCCAAATAATATTAATTTTGGATTTTTCTTGAACGTTTCCCATGAACTTTCTATAACTACAGTTGGCGTACCTACAGAAGTAGATGCTTCCGCAGGTTCTGGAGTAACGATAACTCCCCTTTTTTCACTCATAAGATTACCTCCAATATTATGTCTGAATATTTTAAAATTAAATTCTTTAAATATCTTTTGATATAATTTACACTTTATATTATACTTTATTATTTTTATTTTCTATTCCTAAACAATTAACTTTTTTGCGCTTTATCTAGTTGAGATCCAAATGCTCTTAATAAATCAGTGGAAAGTTTGTCAATTCCAACATTTTCTCGAATTGAATTTTGGAATGAGAATAACTTATTAACACAATTATAAGTTAAATTTGTATTTGGAATTATACTTAGTTCCATACATTGAGAATGTAGTTCATCTGCATCTTTTATTAGTTTTTCTGGGAGATACATATAATATTGTTGAAGTAAATTATCAAATTTTGCTAAAGAAGAAGTATTAGATGCTGCTTTCTGTACTCTTTTTTTGGCATCTTCTGTAGTTACTCCTAACCATACATCAATAGTTGTGATATAACTGTTAATTTCAAGTAATAAGGGTGCAAGTTTATCAAAAAATTCTGTTTGTTTATTGTAGAGGACTTGCATTGGATGTAACTTTATTTGACTTTCAAGCTTTTTTTTATCAAACCAATATTTTATAAAAATTCCTGTAGTTGTTGAAACTAAAGAAATCAATCCACCAATTAGAACGAGGATGATAGATGAATTCATAATTCAGACAGAATTCCAGCCCGGTCTTTGACTTTGTGACATTTTAATTTTGAATTCATTTTTAATCGTATATTTCTTTATTAATGACACTTCATTCCTTCACTTTCATTTAAAACATAAGGGAAAATGGGGTTTAGGCAAGGGGACGATTACATTAATTGCAAAATGAAGATTGCAAAATGCCCTTCTTATCCCACAACATTCCAAAATTTTTAACACACCTTTCGGGGGCAGGCTGAAAACTGAAATTTAAGCCCCCTTTCGACCGATTAAGGAATATAGTATAACTTTTATGATTTGATATTTTCAAATTCTGCATCTTTTCTTTATCTAACAATTTATCCTTAAATTGTCAATTTGTTTTATCAAGTGAAAGATAAAACTTCTTTTCGTATAGAATTTTTTCGCCATCGAGAAGCTGGACTATCCATTCGCCGGGAATGAGTTCATACTCTTCTGAAAACTCCCATATTATATCATCGAATTTTCGAGACAAACACGATTTATTTATTTTCAGTTCCGTTTGCCCTTTTTCTGGTCCTGTTTTAAATTCAGGATGAATCACATTAAACGTGTATTCTCCCGCCTTTGTACTATCAATTAACTCATACCTGAAGCCAAACAGTGTTCCAATTGAGATGTCTATTGAATCTGTGTAAGAGATAAAACCTAAGGAAGTATATTCTTCCTTACCTTCAGGTAAATATTGAATTAATGGTTCGGAATAATATTCACCGTACGCTTCTATTTTAAAATTATTATGAACTTGGTTATACTGCTTGCCTTTTTTGAATTCTTCGGGAAGTAAGCTAGATCGACCAAATTCCATCCTTGTATCTTCCTTTATTTTCAGGATTATATTGAAATCTTCATTCCTCTTCCTCCGGAAATACCATATTGAGACATACTCATTCTCCTCAGTTTCCCACTTTTCAACTTCAAACCAAACCGGTCCTGATTCTTCATTCATGTATGGATTTTTCACCACTAATTGCTTTGATTTTAATGAGATGTAGATATAGTCTGTATTATCATCCTCTAAGTCTATAAAACCTGTTAAAGCATCAAGTACTGTCATTTTCCCTAATATTTTCATATCTTCATCTGTGAGAATATTTTTTAAATAGGAATTCAGTTTCTTTTCATCATTTTCGTCATAAACTGGTATTAATTGTTGAAAGGATAATAAATTCTCTTTATCATCGACGAGAAATTTCTCTCCACCAGCAGTTGGATGAAGGTATATAATGCGGTCTTGAGCCATTGCAGATTTACAAAATAAAAATGAGAAAATAATGGAAACAACTAT
>DAOVMD010000338.1 GCA_030630935.1 Candidatus Mcinerneyibacteriota bacterium
AGAATACCAAGATTCGAATTTATACAATTGAAGGGAAATTAGTTATAACCATCCTTCCTGATGCAATTAATTATCAATGGAATATAAAAAACGAATCGGGGAATAAATTATCTTCAGGCGTTTACCTTTATATAATTTCAAATGATAAAGGTGAGAAGAAAACAGGGAAACTTGCGGTGATAAAATAAGAGCATCACTTCGCTCTGCAATGAAAAAGTAACAATGAAGAATGAATAATGAAGAATTATTTGCATTAGATATTACAATGCTCTTATTTAAAGTTGGAGTTGCTTAATAAAACAATTGAATGTAAAAATAAATTGACAGGGACTTTTACGAGACTTTTAATGAAAATTTTAAAAACTTTTGAATGTAATTGCGAGGAAAGGATGGATATTATAATCCTAACCGCGACATCGTGAAAATAGATTAAAAACAATATTTTGAATGACGATTTATATATGTGCGGTTATCTAACTTGAATCCGGTGCCTTCGCCCGAATCAATTGGATATAATTCTTCGATATAGTTAGGGCAGGGATTTATTAACTTAATTAAAACTTTCGCTGTGCTCAGAGATTGCTTCAGTCGTCGAAATACTCCTCCATCGCAATGACATTCAAATGTTGGAAGAAGATATACAACATTTGTTATTACCAAATAAATAACTTGAAAGATAAGATAAATTATGTTATATTATATAAATAATAATAAAGAAGGAGGATTTTATGTTCAGGAAATTAATTATCCCGGTATTATTTATTTTTATATTAGTTCTTTCAGGTTGTCCGACTATTGAATCAAATATTGCTTCAGACGAACTTAACCAGGTTAAAAAAATAAATACTGATGGTTATAATCACACCTGGAAATACGGCAAGACTTACCCGGACTTCAGGAACTCGGAGATAAAGGGAACTGTTGTCTTTTTCACGTATGAGATTAATGCAGATACTAAGAAGAATTTTTCTTCCGCCACGGTTAACAATATTTATGAGGTTACAGCTCTTGTTTTAGAAGCTGAGAAGAAGTATGCCCCTCGGGGAATAAAATTCTTTTATGTAGATTCCCAGGAGAACGTGAAATTATTTCGGGAGTTCAAGGCAAAAACCCCGCCTGTTGTTGTAGTACTGGACAATACCGGCACCCAGGTTCATAGGTTTAATCCAGCAGCTCGTTCTATGATCACAAAGACTTTTTCTTCTGACTTTTCCCTTGCTTCGAGCCCGTCTCAAGACGAGGAGTTAGCGAGTTCAGGAATGGTAGATACTGTAAATAGGACATTGGCGTTAGAGTTGGATAATGTCCTGGAATTTCTAATAAAAGATTAAAACAGAAAAGGTACAAAAGAATATGGACGAAAAGAAGGAGATTAGCGATCTTATTCAAAGTCGAAAAGAGAAGTTAAGCTGGTTTATTGAAAATGGGTATAATCCATTTGAATATAATTTTGATAAAAAAGATAAGATTAAAGATATAAAAGCCGAGTTTGAAAAGGCTGAGAATGAATCCCCGGTCAAGACTGCAGGTAGAGTCATGGCAAACCGTTTAATGGGAAAAGCCGGATTCTTTGATATTCAAGATGGCACCGGTAGGGTCCAGGTTTATATCAGGAAGGATCACGTTCCGGAAGGAGATTTTAAGGTCTATAAACATCTTGATGTCGGAGATATTATTGGGGTTGAAGGTACGATGTTTAAAACCCGGAAAGGCGAGATCTCCATACTGTGCTCATCATTGAAACTTCTAACTAAGTCACTTCATCCTTTACCTGAGAAATGGCACGGATTAAAAGATAAGGAACTTAGATACCGTCAACGTTATTTGGATTTAATTGTTAATCCGGATGTTAAAGATGTATTCATAAAGAGGTCATTAATAATTTCAACCATCAGGCAATTTTTAATTTCAAAAGATTTCCTGGAAGTTGAGACACCTATGCTTCAATTCATTCCCGGTGGAGCCTCAGCACGGCCATTTAAAACGCATCATAACGCCTTGAATCGTGAGATTTATCTTAGGATTGCCCCGGAACTCTATTTGAAAAGAATTGTAGTTGGTGGGATTGAGCGAGTTTTTGAGATAAATCGTAACTTCCGAAATGAAGGTATGGACAGGAATCACAATCCTGAATTCACCATGCTTGAGCTTTACCAGGCATACTCAGATTACAATGATATGATGGAACTGGTTGAGGATATTTTTGAATTTATTGGTAAACAGGTTTTTGATTCAAATGAAATCATTTATCGGGAACAGAAGATAAGTTTATTAAAACCGTGGAAGCGAATATCTATGCAGGATTCATTTGAAGAGTATGCCGGATTCAGTGTTAAGGATAAGTCCATAACAGAGCTTCAAAGTATGTTAGAAGAGAAGGATAAGATTAAGCAGGTTAAGTTAGGTAAAGTAATTGAAAAACTTTTTGAGGTTTATGTACAACCGAAATTGATTCAGCCAACATTCATTACAGACTTCATTAAAGACAGTTCACCATTAACAAAAGTTCATAGAACTGATGAAAAATTGGTTGAGCGGTTTGAAGTCTTTATTGCAGGTATGGAGTTGGGAAATGCTTTTTCAGAATTAAATAATCCAATGGTTCAAAAGGAAAGATTTGCTATGCAGGTTGAGGAACGAACTTCAGGTAATGATGAAGCTCAGCGCATGGATGATGATTACGTAAAATCTTTGGAATATGGTTTACCGCCCACCGGAGGATTAGGCATTGGGATAGATCGATTAGTAATGTTTTTTACTGATTCAAGTTCTATTCGGGATGTGATATTCTTTCCACATCTCAAGCCGGAAATATAAATTAGGAGGGGATAATGGCACTTTTTTTTGAGAAATTCGAAGATTTAATTTATGAAGGTCTCGGGTATTATCAGGCAGGAAATTTCGAGAAGGCAATCATAAAATTAAATAAAGCAATTAAGAAAAATAATAAATCACCTGACCCGCATGATTTTCTCGGGAATGTATATTTTGACATGAATAGAATGGATGATGCGGCAAAAGAATTCAAACATGCTGATAGTCTTGGTGCTGGTCAATTCTATCAATGTTATTTTAATGCCGGGGTCACATTCTTAAAAAGGAAAAGTTTAAAAGAAGCAATTAAGAATTTCAGAAAGGCTCAGTTAATCCGGGAAACTTCAACCAGTGTTAAGAATTACCTTGCCCATTTATTCCAGGCTGATGGTCAGATTACAGAAGCAATCATGGAATATGAGGCATTATTAGAAATTAGTCCAAAGAATATTGAAGCATTATTTAATCTGGGCTATTTATATTCGGACCAGGAGATTTCTGAAAAGGCAATCGAGGTTTTTGAGAAGTTATTAATCATAAGTAGAGATGACCCAAGAGTCTTGAATAATCTGGGAATTTTATATATGAAACTTGGTAACTTTAAAATGGCCTCGGACTATTTTACAAAAGCACTTAAACTTCAACCTGATAATTACCTGATTTATTCAAGCCTTAGCCAGATTGCAATTAAACAAAAGAAATATGATGAAGCTCTAAAATTAGTTAAGAAAGCACTTGAGATTTATGATGAAGACTTTATGTTATATTATGATTTAGCTAATATCTATATTGAAATTAAGGATTATGACAATGCCCTTGATATTTTGAAGAAGGCGGTATATTATAACCCTACCGATATCTATTCCCAGAATAGGATAGGACATATTTATTACTTGAAAGGTGAGTACCAGGAATCAATCCGCGCCCATCTCAGGGTTCTCGATACCCATCCCAACGACCCATATTCAGCGTATAAAGTTGGGACTATATACCTTCAATTGGAAGATTATAGACATGCTCAGATTTATTTCGAGAGGGTTCTGAAGATTGACCCTGATTATATTGTTGCAAAATTAAAATTAGAAGAAATAAAAAGGATTATCAAATCTTAATTATTTATGTATATTAAGAAACAGGAATTAAAAAAGTTTTATTCAATTAACAAGAGACTAAAAGTCTTAATCGTTATAATATTTATTCCATTTCTATTATTATTTTACAAATTATTTGACCTTCAAATTCAGAATGGCCTTCGTTATAGAATCTTATCGGATAAAAACT
>DAOVMD010000392.1 GCA_030630935.1 Candidatus Mcinerneyibacteriota bacterium
CCTTCACAAATATCAAAAGTAAGAATACAAAAATAAGTAATATATTCAATCCCATTGAATTACTCCAACTATAATAAGCGAATAAATTGGTTTTTTCTAAGGGAGCAATAATTTTAAAAGATAGTATAACAAAAGTAATAAAAAATACTAAGATAAACATCCAGTAAAGAAATGCAATCCACATCCGTTTATCCAAATGAAACAAGCTATTAAAAATATATTTTTCACCTTTTTTCTTAAACATATTTACCTCCATAAAAAACGGTTGCTGCAGCATTGCAGGTTTCGCTGTAATTCTTAATTAACAAGAATATTAAAAGAATGTTGGAACACAATCTATTACCTTTTCTTTATCGAATGATGAATTAAATGGACCAAGGCACCTAATATCTTTTTGGTCATACCTCCCAAATAATATTTTATTCCCCGCCGGACAACCACCACTGCAAACAGATTTGTAAGTGCAATTACTGCACGATGCAGGGATATCTTTAAATGTTTTCAACTCAGGATTATTAAAACGATGTTTAAAGATATACCAGATATCATTTTTGTAAATATTCCCTAATGGAATATCATCAACGAAGGGACATGGTTGTACTGTTCCATCCACCTTAACTGTAAAAACAAAATTCCCTCCGGAACATGCATTTCCATTTAGCATATAAAAATTTCGGACAAAATTCATATGTTCCGTTTCTTTTTCATAAAGAATCCAATGCTTAATCTCAGACCAATCTTTTTTATTTATTATTAACGGGTCGTCTTTTTGCTGGGGAACATACTGATAAAATAAAGGGTGGACTTTTAAATCTTCTTTTAAAAAATAATACAATGCCTTATAATCTTTGAAGTTCTCTTTATGTATTGCACTAAAAGTGAATACTTTTATCCCGGCATTCTTTAAATTTTCAATCCCTTCTATTGTCGTTTCCCATGACCCGGGAACTTCTGTAAAGTTGTCATGAACTTCTTTCTTATGAGAAATCATTGTTACAATAAGTCCATCTAAACCCGCATCCTTTAATTTCCTTGAAACATCCTGTGTTGCATTTATGCCATTTGTGTAAAGTGTAATGTACGGAGATTTCGCAAGATGCTTCGCTTTATAAATAACGTCAGCAATATCCTTTCGGAGCAGCGGTTCTCCACCTAAAATCTCAATCCTGATTCGATATTGTGAAATCTCTGAAAATAATTTATTTAGAACCTTCATTGGCAAGTCTTTCGGTGGTTTATTTAATTTGGGAAGATAACACATTTTGCATTTTAACTGACAATAATTATTTACTTCAATCTTAATTGAATAAATAAAACCGCCAATTAAAAATCTGGAAATCCGCGTAAACCATTTTTCTAACAGGGGCTTATCAATGATCTTATCATAAAATTTAAGAACCTTACCCTGGTTTCGATTAAGTATCCAATGCTTGGATTTTGTGAAAACATCAAGGAGACCTTTCATTTATTATTTATCTATCCTGTTAAGTTTATTATATCTGTTCCAGTAACGTTTAAAGAAATATTTTACTTTCCCCGATGGAAGATTCGGAATAAATTTTTCTACTTTTTCAATAATCTCCATAACTTCTAAAAAATATCCATTGATCTTTTCCTGTGTTAAGTTATCCTTGTTTAATTCAATGGATTTCAACATATTATCTTCGTACTCTTTGATAATTGGCTTGATAAATTCCTGAACTTTTCTATAATTCATTACTGCTGCCCGATGCATCCTTTCAGAGCCCCACCAGAATGCTTCAGGATCAAAAAACTCACCTCCGACCGAGTATTCTCTGGGTAAATCGGTATTCGCTGCAAAAACAGGGAAATACGGACTTAAGCATGGATTGGATGAACCGGTTGTGTAATAGTATTCGTGGTCATTACTGAGATTTGCAGCCATTGAACAAACACTCTGAGTTCTACGAAATAATTTATTCGCAGAATGAAAACAAACCATTGGAGCTTTAATTTTATCCGGCTGATAATTTTCTATCTCATTATGATCCCGGAGAATCTTAATAAATTCTTTCGTATCCAATTTACCCTTCTTTGAATTCAGAAGTTTTCTTGTTCTGCATTCTCTCGGTTCTCCACCAGCTGCCCAGGTCATGAATTTACCTGAAAAACTTTTCTTAAAATTAAAATCTGATTCAGTTTTGCAATACTTCTTCCTGATTGCATACTCTATCAAGCCCTTCGAACAATCATCAAAATCAGTTTCAATAGAAATGATATTTGAGATACTCCAGAAATCTTTAATCCTCTTCCAAATCCACCAACGCTTAACAGTTTCAAGAACATAAGCTTCTTCTTTATCGGCAATTATGAAGCTATTCATATATTCCAATTTAATACGATAACCGCAATTACCACCCTGACCAAATTCCTCCAGGAGTTTTATTATAATCTCAAGAGCTTCCTTTGCAGAATGACCTCTCTCAAGGGCAAGTCGAATCAGATCCATTCCGGTTAAACCGGTCTTCTCAGGTTTCTCATTTGTAAATATCGCTTCATTCCCAATTACAACTCCAAATTCATTCGCTCCCATCTCACCGCCAAACATCCAAAAAGGCTGACATAGAAAAATTCTATTAGTCTTCTTCACCTGTGGAATTGAAATAAAAGTACATTTAACCAGATCATTATTTTTATATTCCTTAGTTGGGAAAATTCTCAAGTTCTGAATTTCATCCGGTTCCCTGTCACTATTCTTACCAAATAAAACAACAGAATCTTTTGTCGCTGAACCCAGCGCCACAATTGTATCACACATAAAACCCTACCTTTTAATATATTATACATTGATTAAACTTTAAAATCAAGTTTTATTTAAAGGAAAATTACATTGCAATCTAAAAAACCTCCATTTGTCATTGCGAGGTTCTAATCTATTAGAACTGCGGCAATCTCTTTGTTCAAAAGAAATGAAGAACAAAAAACAAACAAAAAAAAAGACAAAAAGAAACTTGGGACATCCTGTAAATAGGATAAATAACACTATTGAAAAAACATTCTTCTGTTTCCAAGGAAATATGACAATGAGAACAGAAGAATTTTCTTTTTCTGTTATCTACGACCTATAAAACAACTGCTTTCTGTTCTCTGATATCTTTTCTCTGTTCAAGCAACAGAGTTGCCTGAATATTGGGTGTCCCATTAATCACCAATTACAAAAGAAAACAAATACAAAAAAAGGAAATATTTTTTCTTTAGCAGGTTGACGACCAAAGGGAGGAAATCCCGTATAGAGAAGCGTATCGGGAGACTGGAAGAGACTTGTAATGAATAATTTAATTATGATTTACATTTTTAGAGCGAAAGATACTTATTATGCAATTGAATGTAATTCTAACCGCCCCGAAAAAACGGGGTAAACTCCAGACGCAGAGGGCGCA
>DAOVMD010000374.1 GCA_030630935.1 Candidatus Mcinerneyibacteriota bacterium
ATATAATTTCATGTATTATTGTTACGCATAAACAATGGGGTTTCACCCCCCATAAATCATAAATGCAGAGCGAAGCGATGCTATTTTTTTTATCCCGTACATCCCGTCCATCCCTGTAAAAATATTTTTTGCATTCAATCGAACCTTTACGCAACTCCAGCTCTAAACAATTAAAAACGATATAAGTAAGTCCATTATAAGTCTCTTTGTAGTCCCTGTTAAATTATCTTTTTTTTTGTTTTGCTTTTTTGTTCTTTCGTAATAAGTAATTAATAATTTACTTTTAAAAGCGAGATTGCCGCAGTCGCTACGTTAGTTCCTTCGCTTCGCTCTGGATAAACTCCATGACACTCTGACGTTTTTAAATTTTCCCTTACATATCTCATAAAAGTCCCTGTCGGTTCTTTTTATTTTTTACGTTTTTTACGTTGTTCCTTCTTTAACTTTTTCTTTAATTTCTTCTTTTTAATTCTTTTTATTTTTTCATTTTGAATTTGTCTCTTCCTATTATCATACATTTTTTTATTAAAAAGATCATCGCTTCTATCAAAACAAGCCCACGATTTCAATTCGGATATCGTATCGTTGATAAAATTGAAATATGGGTTATCTTTTGTACGAGCTAATAAACATTCCGGACCCCGAGCAATCTCTTCTTCAACATCTTCCATTGTTCCGATAAGCCCTATATCAACTAAACCCTTTTCATAAGATATTTTTATTTGTTCATAAATTTTGTCATTCGGGTATAGGTTTAAACAATAACCAATTAATCGACTCCGAATATATGAACTTCCTTCTTCTAATCCACCGGTAAATAATGTATAAAAATAATTCAGGATTTTTTCTCGAGACTCGATATTGTTTACTACTAATATAACTAAAGTCTTTAAACAAGCAAGCCGAAACCATTTACTTCTTGTTTCATCTTCAATTAATCCTTTTAATAAGGAGAAGTCGCCGTCATATACTGATGCTAATATTCTATGAAGAGATTCTGTAACTATATCTCCTGTTAAATCACGGGAGATTTTTCCGGGGAGTGAAAAGAAATCAATTATTACAGGGAACGCCTTCTTTTCTCTAAATTGTGCTAATAAATACATTGCATATATATGTGCAAAATAAGAATCTTCTAACTTATTACTATTCTCAGTCGCATTACGAATGATAGAAATCAGTTCAGGAATAATCTCAGCTTTTTTCTCTATAGCTTCTAATAATTCTTCCTTGGGGAATATGTATGTATCATTAAGTCTTATCTTTTCTAAAATCTCTTTAATTTCCATTTCTTTTAACTACTCTCCTTTTTTTCTTTTAATGTAAAAATAAAATGAACCACAGCACACTACTCATACTACTTTTAACACATAAAACAGGTTGCCTAATTTTCCTGTAATCTGAGTGTCTAAAGGAATTTGTTTATGATTTTCATCATATATTGCTTCCAATTTGAACTTTCCTGACTTACGAATTATACTCATTAGATCCTCAAAAAACCAAAGCCTTAATATGTGGTGATCTTCTAATTCGATATGTTTACCATGGTCGTCAATTTCCATTTTACAAACCTGATAACTAAGCTTTTGCTGCTTGTCTTCCTTCTCAATATCCCAAGTTGTCTTTACTCGAATCCCATCCCTTTCTATGATCCATCCATCATCTTTTTGAGGGTCAAGTTTATTCAAAGCACAAGCAAGCTGGATAATATAAATCCCGTCATTCTTTAATGATTCGCCTGTATTGCAAAAATGCGATAAAATATCATCATCTGAATGAAGATAGCCCAAACTGTTTATTGAATTGATAGCAGCATCGAACTTTATCTCAAACTTTGCAGATTTCATATCCGACACTACTACTGCTGCTGCATCTTGTAATCCTGCATTAGCTATGCGTTTCTTTGTATATGCAGTCATATTTGAATTGTTGTCATAACCTGTCACATGATACCCATACTTAGGTAAACCCATAAGAAAACGGCCTGCTCCACACGCCGGTTCCAAAATGTTCTTTATTTCGAAAGGAACATACTTGTTGAAGAGCTCACAAAATAATTCAGCCTCCCCGGAGATATCCCAAGAGAAAGCAATATCGTAATACTGTGGTAAATTATATAACTTTTCCTTCATGTATTTCACCTTGAAATTTTTTTCTACTTTATTTATTACCGGCACTTTTATTCGTTAATTGATAATACATTTCAAAAAACTTTTCCGGATTCACCTTAACCAATTCCTGTATTTTCTTTGCACTATATTTTTCTTCGATTTTTAAGCCCATATAGCAGCCAACAATATAAAAGAGTCTATCTCCGGAACACTGTCCAAGTACAGTACCCAGAATTTCATCTGTCAATTCCTCATCAATGTTTTCATTTAAATATTGAATTACTGAATTAAATTGATCTATCTTTTTATTTAATGCAGTTGGATCAAGCAAAATATTATAATCATAATCTGAAATCTCGTTCATCTCTATCCGTTTATGATATGGTGTTAATGTTGCCAAGCCCTCGTTCATTGTTTGTGATAAAATAATTTCCTTCAAATCTTTAACTGTTTTTGCTTTAAAGATATCTGGTAATGGTTGATATTTTTCAAAGCCAATGTGAAATAGTTCGTGTGCAATATAAAGTTTAATTTCATTATAATTCTCTCTGAATTGCTTATGATCAATATTCATACAAATTTTCCCGTCAAAAGCAATTCCATTGTATCCCCCTATAACGTAATATATAGTTGCTTTTTGTTTGTAATCTTTTGGAAGATATTTTAAACATAATCCTGCATAGTCATTAATAATTTCTTGCTCATTCTCTTTTAAATATTTTATGATTTTGGCATAGTCATCTTTTCGTTCTTTTATATGTGAAAAATCAAAGCCTTCATTTTTACCATTTAAAGAATTCATTAAATCATCTACTGTAATGGGATTTGAAGAGTATTTCTTACTATGAAGTAAAATGTGTTGATATCCGGGATGAGTTAATATTTGTTCTACATTATTTTTATTATCAACAAAATGTTCTAAAACTAATTCTGCTCCTGAATAATCAAAAGTGATTTGACCACTTGAATGCGAACTGGTGATAAGCATTAAGGCTGCAAGTATCATAATAATTTTTCTCATTTGTTCTCGTTTTTTAATTAATAAATTGTGGTTAATGATTTTCTGATTAAAGAAGTTTCTAAAGGCATTTTTTACAAACTTCGCTGAAACATAACATTAACCACTTTTTATGTTTTCTACCATATAGTTTTAACTTCGTTTAACTCTATATACCATTGTTATTATATAAAATATAAAACCAAAAGTCAAGAAAATAGTTTCGCCTCCGCTCCACATTTAAGATTTATGGGGGTAAACCCCCATTGCTCATGCGTAGCAATAATACATGTAATTATAAAGAAGTATTTACATCATGTCACGTTCCAGTTTGGAACGTGACATGATTATGTTTACAAATACATATGTTCAAAGGGAGCTTGCTCCCTTGATAATTGATAAACCGATTTATCTATCGTCTTTGAATCAGCAAACGCTAATTGTCATTGTCCCGACCTTTGGGTACGGGATTCCTTCACTATGTTCAGTCACGAGCGAAGCGCGGCAATCTCGCTTTAAAAAACATTATGTATTTAATTAAAACCTTCGC
>DAOVMD010000353.1 GCA_030630935.1 Candidatus Mcinerneyibacteriota bacterium
CCGGCACCCTAATTTCTAAGATATAAGACCTGTACAAAACCCTACGCGGTTTTAGTAGGCTGACACTCTAATTGTTTTATAAAGAATCGATTACTAAGACAGAAGACAGAGGCCGGCACCCTAATTATCAACCTCCACCAAATATTTAAATTTATCCGTATTTATTGTAAAACTCGATTCATTCAAGAACTTTATCTCTAATTTATTACTAACTATTTCCTTCCTAGCTAACAGTTTTCCTTCTTTATCTAAAACGATGAATCCTTCAAAAAGACTTTTACCTATTCCCTCATATTTAATTATTATTAAATTGCCATTCGGAGAAGGAATAATTTCTTTTAGATACATTTTTTCTTCGGTAATTTTGAATTCTGAAAAGACCTTGAATCCTTTATCCATCAAAACACAAAAACTAGTCATAATTAAAATATAATTATCTCTTGATTTTTTAATTTGGTAAATTTTCCCTCTCAATAAACCAACGTTTATTAAAAGTTCGCCCTTAAAATTTAGGACATATAAATCTTTATCTTCAGATCTTGTTTGCGCAAATATTTTATCTTCAACCACATGTAAAGACCATATCTCTTCAGAAATAATTTTGTAATTAAACTTAATTTTTCCATCGGGTAAAAAACAAAAGACTTCATTTACTCCTGTGCAAACAAAATATTTGCTATCCTCTGTCCAAATAAAACCTGCTCCCATAAAGAAATATCTGTTACGATATTTATTAAGAATTTCTCCTTTATCATCGAAAAACCATAATATCACAGGGAAGGTTTCTCCAACAAATTCAACCACATTTCCACTGTTTGAAATAATAAATCTGCCAAACGGTAAATCATCTCTTTTCCAAATTAAGTTATTATTATAGTCAAAGAATTCAAAGGTTATAAACATATTATCCGTATCATAATTAGCGATTCCTTTATATTTTTTATTATCAGAATAGAAAGCCCTTTGATTGTAGGGAAGTTTTTTCTCGGTTTGCTTATTTTCTAGATCATTCTCTTGAGTTTCTAACTTTGTTACTTTAATTCTACTATCTGATTTATCAATCGTTTTAATCTTTTTAAGTGTTGTGTCAATTTCTTCCTCTGTCTCATAATTTTCAGAATATACCCAATCCGAAAAAACAAAACAGGTTAACAAAACGAAAATCAACACCGCAATTAAATGTTTAAATTTTTTCATCTTAACGTTCCTACTTGTTTCTTTATTTGACTATTAAGGTGCCGGATATCTTTTGCACCCCCCAGATTGCCGCACTCTGCTCGTGACTGAACATAGTGAAGGAATCCCGATGCCCATCGGGACAATGAAAAAATATGGTTGTAGAACAGCCTCCAAGTGGTTCTATAACTTCACTAAGTTTAGAAGTTATAGCCCATGGTTATATGGAAGAATTTCATGGTTGTTTCCCATGCTTCAACCTGTGCGTATAATTTCCCGCCAAGTTCTTCTTCGTACTTCACGTCCCAGGCAGTTCTTGTTGTACCATAAACCATTTCAGTGAATAAATGCTGAGTTAGTTTCATACCGAATCCGAGCCCGAAATATGTACCATTTTTTATATCCTTTGCACCACCTCTTTCCAGTTCAACACCGCCCTGAATTTTGGAATAATCAAATGAATTAAGTGAATACCCTATTCTTCCTATCAAGTATGGAGCAGGAGTTTTCATTGGAAAAAACCTCCATTTCAAGACTGCATACGGAATAATTGATGTGAAGTTGGTTAATTTATCTATTCGTATATTTGAATCCGGAACATATTTCTTCTCCAGCGTATATTCATTCACGAAATCATAACTCACCCCGACTCCTGCATAAAAATCTCCAACTATCGAGAATAGGTATTCCAGGTTAATATTCGGCACGACCACACTATCAGGTGAATATGTAATATCCTGAATTGAAAATATTGATTCATTCCAATGATTCAGGAACCCTGGTTTATGAGTCAGGTCACCATCCATCTGCAATGATTTGTTTATACCCAGGCTGATATTAAAACCTTCAATTTTGTAATGCTGTCCAATAAATCCACCTGCAGGTTTTGGTGTATTCTTTGCAAACTTATAACCAATATAAAACTGGAAATTATGTAGATCGGTCTTGTATTCTTCGTTAACAGTATAGGTTGGGGACGATGTGAACATCTCGTAGTGATTGGAGTAGTTCAGGTAAGTATAGCTATAGACTCCTTCAAAGTATGCATGATCCCCCACTTCAATCCCGAACCCAAATCCGAAGTATGGTGACGTTTTTAAATCATCGACCGGTTTAACCGTACTCAATAACACAGCATATCCATCCCCCGGTTCCGGACCTTCATATTTCCAATATGCATGTGTATAATTTAATTTATTAAATGAATATCCCAGGCGTGCTATTAAGTATGGATTAAGATTAACACTCTTTTCAAAGTTATATTTCAGCACAAGATATAAAGGATTATGTGAGTAATACTTCTTCTCCAGCTGCTTAGAACCACTTTTACTAAGAGCATTATTATGATAGAATTTTGAAACCCGCATTATAGAGTTGTATTCATACCCCAAACCAATTGCGAAGGAATCTGATAAGGGATAAAGGTACTCTGCTCCAATAGATAATTGAACAAAATCTTCCGGTTCAAATGCAACCGGTACATCCGAATTATAATAACCATCCTGATCCGGATCTCCCATTCTCCTTGCGTCCCAGCGAAGAATATGCTTCATCCCAAGCTTAACCCGGAACCCGTCCAGGATTTTAAAATTTTCTAAAGCGCAAACATTAATAGCAAGAATTATGCTTATCAGAAAAATTATCAGGTTAAATTTCCTCATGGTTAATCAAGCTCCTTTCAGGCATAATACTCTCCTGTACTTTTAAATGGTACTGTGAAATGTTTATTCACAGAAACCTGTTATTTATAGAATAATACGATCTTTATAAAAATTTAATTGCTGCCGCTTAAAAAGTGTGTCAGCAAATTACAAAGAAAAAGCAAAACAAATAAAATATTAACCACTGAACACGCTGAACACGCCGCTATATTACAAATTGTGATATACTTGTTTAGAGCAACTAGTGCTTAATGTAACTATTGAATGCAAAAACAATATTAACAGGGAACTTAAGAGAACTAACGAGAACTAAGAAAAACAAAAAGGAGACTAAGGATTTAACAGAGATTACATGATTAACGGGATTATTAAAATAAATATATATATATATTTATTTTTTAATCCCATATAACCATGCTTTGCTGAATCTCCGATTCAAATCTCTGTTAAATCTTTTCAGTGTGATCAGTGTGTTCAGTGGTTAAAAGTTTTTCTGCTCTCTATAGTCTATAAAACGACTGCTCTCTGTTCTCTGATTTCTTCTATCTGCAGCAAAGCTGTATGGAATCTCAGGATTTATTAATCCTAATTGGTCCAAGTTAGAATTTCATAATGCCTTGGATGCAATGTTTAAAGGTGAATTTATTTTTCCAAGGTTATTATTTTCAGATTTTTTATTATCTATAATTAACAGTCCAAATAAGAGCTGGGAATCATATTCTCTTTCAAAAAAAGAAAAACTGGTTGCAGGATATTTAATTGAAGGAATGACTAACAAAGAGATTGCGAAAAACATGAAACTTACAGAAAAGACTATTAAGGCACACCTGACACATATATATATAAAACTTTCCTGTAGAAATCGTACAGAAGCAATTACAAAACTTATAAGATAGAGTTGGAAATGTTAATATTTATTAAAGTAAAAAGTAAAGGGCCGGCACCCTAATTTTAATTTTATTTTTCTATTATTTCTTTAAATATTTTTTTTGTATTTAACCAAATTATAGATTCATTATTAATTTCTGCTTTTAATATTCCTTGAATCTTATCTTTATCTTTAATACGGTTAATATATTTTTTTTTGTATTA
>DAOVMD010000357.1 GCA_030630935.1 Candidatus Mcinerneyibacteriota bacterium
ACCATTTTCCGGTCTCCTTTTATCTTGCCAATAACCACTAATTATCAACCATAAATTATCAATGCTGCGCGTAGCGCAGCTATTTCTTCTTCTTCAATTGGAATCCGCTATAGAAAAGGTATTCTTCCCCGTCAATCTCTTCAATTCTAATCATATCCCCTTTATTTCTTCCATACCCCATTAAATAAGCTTCCGTATCGGAAATTGGTTGAAGTGGATGAGCACCGCCTAATAAAAGAATCCCGTCTTCAACTTTGAGTTTAAAGATTTCAGAAAACCCCGGGAATAGTTCCGCACCTTCTTCGAGATTTACAACTTCATAATCACCTTCTCTATTTATCCATACCTCCGAAACAGGTTCCGGATCAACTTTTATGGCAAATAAATACTCTTTATCCTTTGTTTTCTGCATCAATACCTGATGGTTATCGAATTTTCTGAAACCCAAAATCCCGAGGTCTTTTATTTTCATCCTGAATATTTTTAAAATTGAAAGGTTTACAGAGAACCAATCATCAGGATGAGGAACAAGAAATAATTTAAATTTCATTACTGATAATTGCAATTTATTATTAATGACTTCAAACTTGAATGCTCCCATTCCACTTGTAATTGCATAATACCCTTCATATTCCTTGTACTTATTCACGTCAATTTTTACTTTCTTCAATTTCTCTTCTTCTTTCTCTTCTGGTGGTTTTAAACCTTCCTTAGCTTCTAGAAATATTCGTAAACCTTCAACTGCAACTTTCCTGACTACTCCTGCTCCTGTTGATGAATTGGTCATTACAATTATTCCTAAGTTATGGTCAGGGAGCAATGTCATTTGAGCATGGAAATCTTCCCAGTCCCCGCCATGCTGTATAACTTTTCCGGCATACTCAAGTTTCGATGAAATCAGGAACCAACCTAAACCTATCTTAGTATTTTTATCCAAAACAATATCTGTGTTTTGCGGTTTTGTCATCTCGTTTAAAGTTTCACTTTTAAGGATACGCTTACCGTTGAATTCACCGCCATTGAGAATTGAAATGATGAAATTCCCCATATCATCGGCATTTGAATATAATAAACCTGCAGGAACTGCAAAAGTGTTATACTGTTCAACTTCTTTTTTACCAATATAACCTTTTGCATATAACTTTTCCATGTGTGACTTTAATTCAAATGATGAATTTTTCATATCTAAAGGTGCAAGAATATTAGAGTCTATATACGATACGAAATCCTGTCCGCTAACTTTTTCAATCGCATGCCCTAAGATTGTCATTGCAAGATTTGAATATGCAAGGATGACATTTGGTTGACAAGCATAATACTCACTATGTAATGATTCAATTAATTCTTCATAAGACGGGGGATTCATAGCTTTCATATCTTTGAAAAGATCCGAAGGGATCCCTGAATGATGCGTCATTATCATTCGTGGTGTAACAACTGGTACCTCACTAAACCTGGATTTCAAAAAGAAATTTGGGATATAATTCTTCAGTGGTTTATCAATATCAAACCTCCCCTGTTCATGAAGCTGCATAGCTCCGGTAACTGTAAATACCTTCGAGATCGAACCAACACGAAATATCGTTTCTGTAGTTACTGGAATTTTATTCTTCTTATCAGCATAACCAAAACCCTTCTTATAAATCACTTCAGTGCCTTCAACAACCACAATACTAAGACCAACAACTTTCTTCTTCTTCATCTGCTTCTCAATGTATTTGGTCAGGTAATCCTCTGCAACCTTATAATCACCTTTCGGAATATCCTTGGTCTTCTGATCCTTGTGAACACCTGTACAGCCAAATGAAATTAAAATCAATACTAATAAAAAGAAAATTATACTTCTCTGAATAAGTTTTTTGTTCATGCTTACCTCCAGGTTAATCTTTTATTTTCACAACATAGATTAATTATAACAATCTTCTATTGAATTGTCAAGATAAAAAAAGTTTAAGTGTTCAATACATGCTGCGCATGCGTTCAAGTGTTCAATAGTTCAAATGTTGAAAAAATGTTTAAGAGTTATTGTAGATTTTTGGAGTGCATTGATGAACTCTGTGAATCAATGTGTTATAAAAGGTGCTTGCACCCCATCGATTAACATCGATGTATTCCTATATAATTGTTCAAATGTTGAAAGATTCGTACTTTGGATAAGTATTTAATCCTGCGTAGGGGAACGGCATGCCGTGCCCTTTATTTTTCCGTTCAGGTTATGGTTTGTGTTTGAGACCAAGTATCGTAAGCATGAAATACTATTCTGTTTTCTGCTCTCTGCTATCTGTTCTCGACAGCAAAGCTGTTACTGTTCTCTACAGCGAAGCTGTTACTATTGTTTCCGATAGGAAACAATATAAGGTCTGTCGTATAACTTGTCTTTTGCACCGTACATTTTTGCCTGACGTTTCCAGGATGAATTTCCTATAAAAAGGTAAAGCCATTTTGGGATAAGTTTCTTCGACATTAATGTAAATGCTTCTTCCGGAATAGATTCCCCTACAACAATTGAAGCAGCAGTTAAATCTAACGCTTTCCTGATATTTCTGACCATACCTCCTGCCTTGAGTAAGGGTTTTCCGTTTACAGCTCCACCCATTCCCATGCTAAGACCGCCAAGCCACTTGAATCCTGCAGAATCAGAAAATTCCTTATACATTTTAATTGCTGTATTATTCTGCTCGGCTTCCGGAAACCCACAATTTATAATAATTAAAAAATCAGGTTGTGAAGCGTTTCTTACCTTTCTTCTGTAATTATTTATTTCCTGTAATACTTTTATAACAGGTGCAGGTATTGAATCTATATAAAGTGGTGCAGCAAGAATTATCAAGTCCGATTTGTCAATCTCCTGAAACATTTTATTTAAGAGATTTTCATCATTATAAATATCATGAGAATATATTGTTCGTGAAACCCAACCTTGCTTTCCTAATTTTTGTACCAGGTAATTTCCTAAGGAATGAGAAGTACTTCTTTCTTTTCTTGGACTCCCAACTATTAGCATTACTTCCTTTTTATTTGCACTCATTATACACCTGATTGTTCAAATACTGATGTTATTTTTTCTTCAATTGCTAATGAAGATTCACCTTCAATTATTACAGTCCCGGGATGTTTTTCATTATGGAAATTAATTGCATTTCGTTTTAAAAGATCATAGAATATTTTCTCAGATTCAGGATCATTTTCCGGAAGGGTTCCAATTCCAATAAATTTCTGCGAAATTTCATATCTTTTTTTATGATGGATTTCACCTTTGATCTTTGTAAAGAACGGTAAGATATTCGGAATCATTCTATCCATACCCTTCTTAAGCTGAAATGAATATCCGCCGAAAACAACAGGTGTAATAACTATTATCAAATCCGAATTAACACTGATTCTCGAGAGTTCATCAATATCGTCATCAATTATGCAGCGTCCAGGAGTCTTTACCCAGCATTTGAAACATCCCAAACACGGTTTTATATTATGATCTCGTAAAGTAATAGTTTTAACATCGTGGTTCTGTAATTTTAATTTCTTAACTACAAGTTCGGAAATTGAATTTATCAGAGAATCACCTGATTCTGAACCGTCTAATATTAATACTCTCATATCAAACTCCTGCATAATTTATAATGTTATTATAAATTATTTTAATAATTTTTTCAAGTCGTTTTGAAATATTCACTACAAATCTCTTTCAGTGCATTTTATGATTTTTTCTTCTTTTGTTTTTTTTGCGGCGTGTTCAGTAGTTAATTTTTCATTCGATCGTTTTTCTAATGTTATTGTTTTCAATCATGCACCAGTCCAAACTGGACTGGTGTGAAGGTTAGTACTTTGGATAAGTATTTTAATTAGCCATAGCAATGGGGTTTCACCCCCAATAAATCG